>CAMWHN010000075.1 GCA_947174085.1 uncultured Ruminococcus sp. | reverse complement strand
CGATAAATCGGCTATAATAAGATAGTATGAAAATACATTGAAAGCATGAGGTGCGAAAATTTGTTATGCTGTACTGACTGGAGTCAGGGCGCATGACATTCCAGAGAGGAGGCGTTTTATATGAAAAGAACTTATCAGCCTAAGAAGTTGCACAGAAAAAAAGAGCATGGCTTCATGAAAAGAATGTCCGACAGAAACGGCAGAAAGGTTTTAGCTCGTAGGAGAGCAAAGGGCAGAAAAAGACTTTCCCATTGACGAGTCAGACCACAAATCATGATTTGTGGTCTTTTTGTTTTACTCGCAGACGGAGGTAGCAATCATGTTATACACAGAAATATTAAAGCAAAATAAAGATTTTCAAATCTGCTATCATAAAGGAAAATGCGTTGTTTCACAGAATGTAATTATTTATGCAAGACAAAACCGTCTGCCCTATAACCGTCTGGGAATTACAACAGGCAAAAAAATTGGAAATGCCGTTTGCCGTAGCAGAGCAAGAAGAATCATTCGGCAGGCATGGCGTGAACAGGAAATTTATGCACCTGTCGGAATGGATATTGTCATTGTTGCAAGGGCGCATATTACAGAAATTGATTCTTGTGTAATAAGCCGTTGGCTGTTGAAATATGGCATTCCTGCTTTGCATGAAATTTACGCTGGAACATATCAGCAACCCTTTAAAAAATCTTGATAAACAAAAAAGGACAAGCTGTTATGAAATATATATTGTTGTTGATGATAAAATTTTATAGAAAATATATCTCACCATTGTTTCCCAGATGTTGCAGATATTATCCGACTTGTTCAAAATATGCACTGACGGCAATTGAACGTTTCGGCACTGGAAAAGGACTTGCATTAGCATTGTTTAGAATATTACGTTGTCACCCATGGGCAAGAGGCGGTATTGATGAAGTCCCTGTTTCCTGTACATGGAAGCAGGTTGTCTATCCTGCATCATCACAGCAGAAAAATAATTAATTTTTCGATTTGGAACACTAAGAAATTGAGGTGCTGAATTTTGAGTTTTATAACAAATCTTATTGCTGCGCTGTTAGGACCTCTTATGAAATGGATTTATCATTTGGTAAGTAATTATGGCATTGCAATTATCCTGTTTACATTTGTAACAAAAATGATATTGTTTCCGATTTCTTACAAACAGCAGAAAAGCTCTGCAAGAATGCAGTTGTTAAATCCGAAACTAAAAAAATTACAGGAACGCTACAAGAAAGAACCTGAAAAACTCCAGATGGAACAAATGAAATTATACCAAGACGAGAATATTAACCCGTATTCTTCTTGTTTGACTTCTTTTATTCCATTGCTTTTATTATGGGGTGTGCTTGCTGTCGTGTACAAGCCTATGACTTATATTTTAAATTATGATAATAATATCATAGAAGAAGCAAAGGCAATTGTAATTTCTATTGATGAAGACCCCAGCAATGCAGAACAGGCATTACAAAAAAATAGTATGCGTCAGGAATTAATTATTATGGAGAAAATGCTCCAGAATCCAGATGCATTCCGTGCCGTTATAGAAAATGGCGAAATTAATTTCATAGAAGATGATACTGAAAAAACAAAAGCTATTACATATATTGATTCTAATTTTGTTCCAGAAGTAACAGAATTTGCAAGAACATTCACATTTGGCAAAGCAAATTTAAACGAAACGCCTAGCACAAAAATTTCTGAAAATTCTAATTTTTTCCTGTTTCTGATACCAATTTTATCAGGAATCATGCAATTATTACTTACAATTTATACCCAAAGAATGCAGAAAAAACGTAATCCGGATATGCCAAGCATGGGCAGTATGAATGCAATGCTTTATATTATGCCATTGTTTTCTGTTTGGCTGGCATTTACTGTGCCGGCAGGTGTGGGCTTTTATTGGCTATGTTCATCAGCGTTTTCATTTTTACAGAGTGTGATATTATTTACATGGTTCAATGAAGAACGTATTGAAAAAATTGGCGAAGCAGAGCGTAAAAAAGCAAAAAATTCTAAACGCCGTCCGTCTATGATGCAGAAGCTTATGGAACAGCAAGAAGAATTAATGAAACAACAGGGCAATTCTAATATGCCATCTAATAGAGTGCGCTATTCTGATAATTTACAGGAAGAATCAAAATTATCACGTTCTGAAATAAAAGAATATAATACATCAGTAATTCGTGAAGCAAGAAAACGCATGGCTGAAAAATATGGTGATACAAGTTCTGCTACTGAACAAGACGAAAAGAATCCAAAACAGCGAAAATAAAAATAATAGGAGGTTAGGGCTATTATGACACAAATTTTTACAGCAAAGACTGTTGACGATGCAAAGGCATTAGCAGCACGCACATTTGGTGCAGATGAAGAAGAAATACAGTTTGAAATTCTGGAAGAACCGAAAAAAAGCTTATTTGGACGCTTAAAAGGTGAAGCAAAAATCCGTGCGGTTTATATTCCAGAAGAAAAATCTGTAATGAATATAGAACTGGAATCAGAACAAAAACAAGAAGAAATAGTAACAGAAATTGAAAATACTGTAGAAATTCCAAACTGTGAGGAAGTTTCCACAGAAGTTGAAAACAATGTTGAAATTTCAAACTGCGAAGAAGTTTCTTCAGAATCGGAACAAAAGGAAGTTTCCACAGAAGTTGAAAACGCTGTTGAAATTCCAAACTGCGAAGAAGTTTCTTCAGAATCGGAGCAAGAGGAAGTTTCCACAGAAGTTAAAAACGCTGTTGAAATTCCAAACTGCGAAGAAGTTTTTTCAGAATCGGAACAAGAGAAAGTTTCCACAGAAGTTGAAAACACTGTTGAAATTTCAGTGCAAGAATCTAAAGAATATAAAAAGTCAGTGCCTGTCTTGCCAGATGAAGAATTAATCACTGGTAAACCCTCAGAAGAAGCTCTACAAAAAATTGAGCGTGCAAAAATTTATTTGCAAGGGATTTTAAAAGCGATGGGTGTGCAAGCAGAATTGAAAATTAATGCAGGCAGTGAAAGTGCTTTAATTGATATTCAAGCAGGTAAAAATGGTGCTGTAATTGGCAAACATGGGGATACGTTAGATGCACTTCAGTATTTAACATTTATGATTGCCAATCAGGGTGACAAAGAATATTATAGAATTATTCTTAACAGTGCAAATTATCGTGAACGCCGTAAGAAAACGCTGGAAGAACTTGCAGCGAAAATCGCCAAAAATGTTCTTCGTACAGGTCATCAGACAACATTAGAGCCGATGAATCCTTATGAAAGAAGGATTATTCATTCTGTGATTGCAGAAATTGAAGGTGTTAGTTCTAAAAGCACTGGTGAAGAACCTTATCGCAAAGTAATTATTTCTTCTGAGAATCCGCCAGTGAAAAATAACAAACGTAAAAATTATGACCGTGACAAGCGTAAAAATAATAATCGCCGTCATAATAAAAAGCATAATGATAATTATCGTAAGAAAAATCAAGAAATTAAAGCTTCAAGAATTTCTATGGATTCTATGAAAACGAGTTTTGAAAAAGATTATAAACGACCAAGACCAGAAGATGAATTAAATGCCGGTTTATACGGGAAAATTGAGTTTTAATATTAAATCTAAATTATGAAGTTAAGGGGGCTGGAGGTGTTCAGCTCCTTATATTATTATTATTATTTTATTTTTGAGGGAATTATTATGAATGAGAATATTAATACAATTACTGCAATAGCAACACCGCATGGAACAGGAGGAGTTGCTGTGATTCGTATTTCAGGCGAATATGCCATTGCAAGAGCAAATGAAATATTTGTATCTATACAGGGGAAATCACCTCTTGACATGAAAGGCTATACTTGTGCTTATGGCTATGTCATGCAGGAGAATCAAAAACTAGATGATTGTGTTTTAACAGTATTCCGTGCGCCTTATAGTTATACTGGAGAAGATGTGGTAGAAATTTCCTGTCATGGCGGAAGATTTCTGACACAGAAAATTTTAAGAGCTGTTCTCTGTGAAAAAGTTCGTCTTGCAGAAGCGGGAGAATTTACAAAACGAGCATTTTTAAATGGCAAGTTGTCTCTGACACAAGCGGAAGCTGTTGCAGATTTAATTTCCGCATCAGGTGAAAATGCTGTAAAATATGCAAGAAGTTTGCGAGATGGAGCAACGTTCCGGAAAATTTCAGAATTTTCAGAAATTTTATTGCGAATATTATCATCTCTGGCTGTTTGGGCAGATTATCCAGATGAAGATATTCCAGATATTAATGCTGAAAATTTAGAAAAAGACTTGCAGGAATTATTATGTAACATGCAGAAGTTAATGAAAAGTTATGATTACGGAAGAATTTTAAGAGAGGGTTTGCATACTGTTATTGTTGGAAAACCCAATGTTGGAAAATCTACTTTGTTTAATGCATTAAGTGGCTATGAGCGAAGTATTGTAACAGAAATTGCCGGAACAACTCGGGATATTGTAGAAGAACAAATCAGATTAGGTGAAGTGATTTTAAGATTATCAGATACAGCCGGTGTGCATGGGACTTCTGACAGAATTGAACAAATCGGTGTTGAAAAAAGTCTTGCTAGTTTAGCACATGCAGATTTAATTTTAGCTGTTTTTGATTTAAGTTTGCCTTTATCGCAGGAAGATGAAGCTTTATTAGAAAAATTACCGTCTGAAAAAACAATTATCATTTGCAATAAGCTTGATAAAGGCGCAGTTTGGAATTTTTCTGACTTTTCAACGTTTTCACCTGTTGAAATTGTGGAAATCTCAGCAAAAAATCAAAATCAATTACAAGATTTAGAACAGGCTGTAGAACAATTTGCTTTAAGACAAGCAAGTCCTGCTGAAGATGGCATGATAGCAAATGAACGGCAAAGAATTTGTTTGCAACAAGCGATACAAGCTGTGCAAGAGGCTTTAGAAGCCTTGCAGTTAGGTTTTGCTTATGACGCTGTGACAGTTAGTCTTGACGGAGCGTCAGACGCTTTATTGCAATTAACGGGCGAACGTGTGACAGATAAAGTTGTAGATACAGTATTTGCGAGATTTTGCGTTGGTAAATAGGAGAATATATCATGAAAGTTTCAAAAATATGTCCAAAATGCCAAAGTAATGATATTATTCGGTTTGATGGTAGTGCAGGGGCTTATGGTGCAGGAAATAATATTATGACTGGGCATACAATTTTTTCTGCTATAAAAGTAAATCGCTATGTTTGTTGCAAGTGTGGCTTTGTGGAAGAATGGATTGACGAGCATGAACTATTTGCTTTGAAGAAAAGCAAAAAGGCAAAAATAATTTAAGGATAGATATATGATGAGTAATAATAATTATAAAATGGGCAATTATGATGTCATTATCATTGGGGCAGGTCATGCTGGTGTAGAAGCGGGACTTGCATCAGCTAGATTAGGCTGTAAAACGTTATTATTAACAATTTCGTTAGACCAGATTGCCAATATGCCTTGTAATCCGTCAATTGGCGGTACAGCAAAAGGGCATTTGGTGCGTGAAATTGACGCTTTAGGCGGAGAAATGGGAAAAGCTGCTGATAAATGCTTTATTCAAAGCAGAATGCTGAATAAAGGCAAAGGGCCTGCTGTACATAGTTTGCGTGTACAGGCTGACAGAATGAAATATCATGAATACATGAAACAAACTTGTGAACAACAAGAAAATTTATTTGTAAAACAAGGCGAAGCTTGTAAAATTCTAGTAGAAGATAATAAAATTACTGGAGTTATCACAAAATTAGGAGCTGTTTATTCTGCAAAAGCTGTTGTCATTGCAACGGGGACTTATTTAAAAGGCAAAATTCATATTGGCGAAGTATCTTTCGAGAGTGGACCTGATTCAGCATTACCAGCGAATGCACTTTCAGAAAGTTTGCGTGAATATTTGCCATTGAGAAGATTTAAAACAGGTACACCCTGCCGAGTGCATAAAAGAAGTATTCATTTTGATGTTCTGGAAAAACAAACCGGTGATGAAAATATTATACCGTTTTCGTTTGAAAATTATGATAAAAAAATGCAAAATATTGTAGATTGTTATATTAGCTATACGAATCAGGAAACACATCAAGTCATTAAAAATAATTTACACCGTTCGCCATTGTATGCCGGAAAAATTGAGGGTGTTGGCCCTAGATATTGTCCGTCTATTGAAGATAAAATTGTACGCTTTGCCGATAAAGAACGACATCAATTATTTATTGAGCCTATGGGCTTAACTACGGAAGAATATTATTTACAAGGCATGTCATCTTCTTTGCCGGAAGATGTACAGCTTGCATTTTTAAGAACGATTAAAGGACTGGAGCAAGTAGAAATCTTGCGCCCTGCTTATGCAATTGAATATGATTGCATTGACCCAACGGCTTTAAAGCCCACACTGGAAACAAAAGCAATTTCTGGTTTATTTGGTGCAGGGCAGTTTAACGGCAGTTCTGGCTATGAAGAAGCCGCCGCACAGGGACTTGTTGCCGGAATTAATGCAAGTTTATTTGTTATGGGAAAGCCACAATTAATTTTAGAACGTTCAGGGTCTTATATTGGAACTTTAATAGATGATTTAGTATATAAAGGCTGTAGCGACCCTTATAGAATGATGACTTCCAGAAGTGAATATCGATTAATTTTAAGACAAGATAACGCTGATTTTAGATTAATGCCAATTGGCAGAGAAATAGGCTTGCTCCCAGAAGAACGCTATCAGAAAATGCTTGTAAAATATCAGCTTGTGGAACAAGAAATTAAGCGAGTGAAAAAAACAAATCTTGCGCCTAGTCCTGCATTAAATAACATGCTTGAAAATTATCATACTGCGCCGTTACAAACAGGCTGTAAAATTGCAGATTTGATACGCCGTCCGCAATTGAATTATGCTGTGCTTGCGGAATTTGATAAAGACAGACCGGAGCTGTCACCTGAAATTCAGGAACAAGTAGAAATTCAAATTAAATATGAAGGTTATATTACTCGTCAAAATGAAGCGATTGAAAAAGCTCAAAGTTTAGAACGAAAAAAATTGCCTGAAAATATAGATTATACGCAAATAAAAGGTCTTTGCTTAGAAGCAAGCGAAAAACTGAATAAACATAAGCCTGTAAATATTGCGCAAGCGTCCAGAATTTCAGGTGTTTCACCGGCGGATATTTCTGTATTATTAGTATGGTTGCATAATCAGTAATATTAATTTAAGACTAGCAAACTATAAAATTGCTAAAAAAATAGTAAAAACTAAGAAAGGAAATAATTTTCATATGGCAATATTACCAGAATATGAACAGGCAAAACAAGTATTTGAAAAATTTAATATTCATGTTCCACGTGGAACATTTGAGAAATTAGAAAATTATGCTGAATTTCTAGTAGAATATAACCAGCATGTGAATTTAACAGCTATCACAGACGGAAAAGAAATTTTAGAAAAACATTTTTTAGATAGTTTATTATTATGTCAGCTAGCAAGTGATTATATTCCAGAATCTGCAAAATTATTAGATATTGGCAGTGGTGCAGGTTTTCCGGCTGTGCCAGTGGCTTTAATCAGACCAGATTTGCAAATTACATTATTAGATAGCTTACATAAAAGAATTATTTTTCTTGAAAAATTAAGAGAGTTATTGAATTGCAATTATAATTCTATTCATGGACGTGCAGAAGATTTTGCAAAAAAATCAGATTATAGAGAAAATTTTGATATCGTCACTGCGAGAGCTGTTGCAAGTTTACCAGTATTAGCAGAATTTTCTTTGCCCTATGTGAAAACAGGTGGTTACTGGATTGCTATGAAAGGACCTAATGAAGAAATTACACCAGCTTTACAGGCAATTCAAGTATTAGGCGGAAAGTTAATAAAAACAATTCCCTATCAGTTGGCAAATGGTGACGCAAGAATATTATATCTTGTAAAAAAAATATCGCCATGTCCGACAAAATACCCTCGCAAAATTGCTCAAATAAAGCAAAAGTCACTGTAAGAAAAGGCGAATATGTTCGGAAATCCGTTATTTTTTGTGAAAATAACGGATTTTTTTTATGGCAATGATTTCCGGTATCTGTTATAATAAAATTATAGAGAGAAATACAACAAAACAAAACTAATTAATCAGAATAATCTGAAAGGAGAATCATTTTTATGTCAGGAATGTTTACGCCCACAAAAGAAAAAATGTCTGAACTGGAGGAACAGACAGAACAGAAAATTTTATATCTTCGTACAGAAGATATTCGCCCCAATCCTCATCAGCCAAGAGTATTATTTCAACTGGAGGAACTTCGAGCTTTGTCAGACAGCATTCGGCAGAATGGTATTTTACAGCCTTTAACAGTTCGTCAATGTGGCAGTAAATATGAATTAATTGCCGGTGAACGCCGTTTACGTGCTGCAAAACTTGCAGGATTACGCTGTGTACCTTGTATTGTTATGGAAATTAACGACAGAAATTCTGCAATTTTGGCACTAGTTGAAAATATTCAGCGACAGGATTTAAATTATTTTGAAGAAGCGGCTGCATTAGAAAAATTAATTACATATTATGGCATGACACAGGAAGATGCAGCAATGCAATTAGGACGTGCGCAGAGTACAGTTGCCAATAAATTAAGACTTTTGCGATTGACTGAAAAAGAAAAAAATTATATTCTGGAAAATAGACTCACAGAACGTCATGCAAGAGCTTTATTAAAATTAGCCAGTCCTGAAGAACGTATGGCAGTATTGGAAAAAATCACGAAACTGGGTTTAAATGTCGAGAAAACAGAGCAATTCATTGAGGAAAAACTCGGCAAAGTGAGAGAACAAGAAAATTTTCGCAAGAGGAGTGTATTATTTCGAGATGTAAGGCTATTTACAAATACAATTCAAAAAGCAGTAGAGACTATGCAGGCAGCAGGGATTCCGGCAGATTGTCAAAAAACACAATTTGAAAATTATATCGAATATCGCATACGGATTCCGCTTATCAAGAATAACTAATAAAATTATTCCACGTGAAACATTTCTAAAAAACAGAATGTTCCA
>CAMWHN010000074.1 GCA_947174085.1 uncultured Ruminococcus sp. | reverse complement strand
ACTTTTATTGTGCAAAATTAACAAAAAAATAATGTGGTTTTTATGATAACATATAAACTTTTGCTATCAGCAAGGAAAATGCTTGCAATCATTTGAAATTTCTGATAAAATGAAAGTTAGTAGGAGGCGATTTTTTTGAATCACAATAAAGAAAACCCAAATGATTTTCCTCTTTATTTATTTTATCAGGGAAAAAATTCTGAAAGTTATCGTTTTTTTGGTGCGCATACAATTGAAGAAAACGGTGTGAAAAAACATCGGTTTCGTGTGTGGGCGCCTAATGCAAAAAGTGTTTCTGTTGTTGGTGATTTCAACAATTGGAACAGAGAAACTCACCCAATGCATTTGATTGCAACTGGCATTTGGGAAACAACAATTGAAAATCTTGCACAGTATGATATTTATAAATATAGCATTGAAACGCAAGATGAAAGATTATTAACAAAAAGCGACCCATATGCTTCACATTATGAAGTCCGTCCGGCAACAGCTTCTAAAATTTATGAAAGTAATTATATCTGGCAAGATGCGGAATGGCAACGTGAAAAGAAAAAACATGTTGTTTATAAACGTCCTATGAATATCTATGAAGTACATTTGGATTCATGGAAGAAAAATTCTGATGACACAGTATTAGATTATATTTCTTTTGCAAAGCAAATGATTCCGTATATGCAAAAAATGTCTTATACACATGTTGAATTTATGCCATTGACAGAATATCCGTTTGACGGCTCTTGGGGATATCAAGTAACTGGGTATTTTGCGCCGACTTCACGTTATGGAACACCAGACCAGTTCAAAGAAATGATTGATTTATTCCATCAAGCAAAGATTGGTGTTATTCTTGAC
Source organism: uncultured Ruminococcus sp. (assembly GCA_947174085.1). GTDB lineage: Bacteria > Bacillota > Clostridia > Oscillospirales > Ruminococcaceae > UBA3855. Next base: position 8,227 of record CAMWHN010000074.1, on the reverse strand, counting down.
TGGGTTCCTGCACATTTTCCAAAAGACCCATCTGGACTTTGTGAATTTGACGGTTCTTATTGCTATGAATATACTGATCCGAAAAAAATGGAACATAAATCTTGGGGAACAAGAGTATTTGACTACGGCAAAGGCGAAGTGCGTTCATTCTTGATTTCCAGTGCTTGCTGTTGGCTAGATGAATATCATTTAGACGGCTTGCGTGTAGACGCTGTTGCTTCTATGTTATATCTTGACTATGACAGACGTGACGGCGAATGGACAGCTAATATTAATGGCGGTAATGAAAATTTAGAAGCTGTTGAATTTTTCAGAAATCTAAATGAAACTGTTTTTGCAAAACACCCTGATGTACTTATGATTGCAGAAGAATCTACTGCATGGCCACTTGTGACAAAACCTACAGATATTGGCGGTTTAGGTTTTAATTTCAAGTGGAATATGGGTTGGATGAATGACATGTTGCATTATATGTCACTTGACCCGATTTATAGGGCATATAATCATGATAAATTAACATTTTCATTCTTTTATTGTTTCTCTGAAAATTATGTATTGCCAATTTCTCATGATGAAATTGTTTATGGCAAGTGTTCCATGATTAATAAAATGCCCGGACTAGGACAAGATAAATTTTCTTCTTACAGGGCTTTTCTTGCCTACATGATGGCACACCCCGGAAAGAAAATGCTGTTTATGGGACAAGAATTTGCACAGCAGAACGAATGGAATTATCAGACACAACTTGATTGGGATTTATTAAATATTCCAGAGCATCAGCAGACACAGGATTTTGTTGCAGAATTAAATAAATTATATTTAGATACGCCTGCATTGTGGGATAATGATGATTCATGGGCTGGTTTTAGTTGGATTTCTCATGATGATTATAAACAAAGTGTCATTGCATTCAGACGTATTGCAGATGATGGCAGTGAAATTATTGCTGTTTGCAATTTCGTTCCGGTCACTCGTGAAGATTATAAAATTGGCATTCCGTTCGAGGGCGAATATGAATTATTATTCAGCACAGATGATGTAAAATTCGGCGGGCAAGGTTTGGCTCTAAAGCATTATGAAACACTTGAATTTGGTATGCACGGATTTGACCAAAGTATTTCGCTTACCATTCCAGCACTGTCTGTATTATATTTAAAGCGTATTGTTAAGAAACAAAAAACACTTGCAGAGCTTGCTAATGAAATCGCTGACAAAAGAGAAAAAGAAGCGAAATTATCTGAAACAGAAACAGAATAAAAAACAGAAAATATTATGATAGGAGCTGTTTTTGTAACGTGAAAATAGCTAGACAGCTCCATCTAAAATAGGAGGATTATTTTTATGAATGCTAAGAAAAAAGTCATCGCAATGCTTCTGGCAGGCGGACAGGGCAGCAGATTATATGCCTTGACACAGAACGTTGCAAAACCGGCTGTGCCTTATGGTGGCAAATATCGCATTATTGATTTTGCGCTGTCTAACTGCACAAATTCCGGCATTGATACTGTTGGTGTATTAACACAGTATCAGCCTTTAGTCCTGAATGAATATATTGGCAATGGTCAGCCTTGGGACTTGGACAGAATGTATGGTGGTGTACATGTACTGTCACCATTTGAAACAAAAGAGGGTGCAGATTGGTTTCAGGGTACTGCCAATGCAATTTATCAAAATATGCGCTTTATTGAACGTTATTCTCCAGAATATGTAATTGTATTGGGTGGCGACCATATTTATAAAATGGATTATTCTAAATTAGTAGAATTTCATGAAGCAAATCAATCTGACGGTACAATTGCAGTAATTGATGTTTCTATGGAAGAAGCGTCAAGATTTGGTATTATGACTTGTGATGCGGAAAATCGTGTTGTTAGATTCACAGAAAAGCCAAAAAATCCAGAATCTACACTTGCATCTATGGGTATTTACTGCTTTACATGGGAAAAGCTGAAAAAATATTTAATCGAAAATGAAAATGCCAATACAGGTTCAAAAGACTTCGGCAAAGATATTATTCCTGCAATGCTTGCTAATAAAGAACGTCTATTTGCTTATACGTTTGACGGCTATTGGAAAGATGTTGGTACGCTTGACAGTCTTTGGGAAGCAAATATGGATTTATTAAGTCCGTCTGTTCCGCTTGATTTGTATGACCCGAAATGGAAAATTTATGCTCGTCATAATAATATGCCACCACAGTATATTGGCGATACTGCTAAGATTGAAAATTCTATGATTACAGAAGGTTCTAGCATTAGCGGTGAAGTAGATTTTTCCGTGATTTTCTCCGGTGTTACAATTGAGGAGGGTGCAACTGTAAATTATTCTATTTTAATGCCGGGTACAGTTGTAAAATCCGGTGCAGTAGTAGAATATGCAATTGTTGGTGAAAACTGTGTAATTGAATCCGGTGCGAAAATCGGCATTAGTCCGGAAAATATCCAAAACAGAGACGATTGGGGCATTGCGGTTGTCGGTCATAATGTCACAGTTTCTGGCTCTGCTGTTGTGAAGCCAAAAGATATTATCTCTGAAAATATATAAGGAGGCTAATTTAAAATGAGTGTCAATACAAATGTACTCGGTATGATTTTTGCAAGTCTGCATGATTCAGCCGTAATTGAATTAACAAAACAAAGAACAATGGGTTCTATCATGTTCGGCGGTAGATATCGCTTGATTGATTTTCCGTTGTCTAATATGGTAAATTCCGGTATTACACAAGTTGGTGTGATTACAAAATCTAATTATGGTTCTTTGCTTGACCATCTTGGCACAGGCAGTGAATGGGATTTAGCAAGAAAAAAAGGCGGTTTGCATTTATTACCTCCGTTTAGTCAAAATTCTGGAGATGGCGTTTACAGAGGTCGTCTGGAAGCGTTAAATAATGTCTGGAATTATGTAGAAGGTTGCAAATGTGATTATATTGTCATGACAGACTGTGATTACGTTGCGAATATTAATTTTGAAAAAGTTCTGAAACAGCATATTCAAACTGAAGCTGATATTACGGTTGTTTACGGAAAATATAATTATAATAATGAAGAATCTACAGCCGTTGATGTATTAGAACTTGATGAAAATAATAGAGTAACTGCAATTTTAATTGACCCACCAATTTCTGGCGAGTGCAATATTAGCTTAGACATGTTTGTTGTAAAAAAAGATTTCCTGCGCAAACTCGTAAAAGACGCTGCTAGCAAAAATCAATATAGTTTAGTGTTAGATTGCTTACAGCCGAAAGTAAAAGAATTTAAAATTATGGGCTATGAATTTGATGGCTATTTCAGCAGAATTGATAGCAAAAAGCATTATTTTGAAGCAAATTTAGCATTACTGAAACCAGAAAACAGAACGGCTTTATTCCAGTCTGATGCACCAATTTATACAAAAACTGGTGACAATGGTCCTGTAAAATACGGCTTAGAATCCAAAGTTAGCAATTCTCTGATTGCAGACGGCTGCATTATTGAGGGTACTGTTGAAAATAGTATTTTATTCAGAGGTGTTAAAGTCGGCAAGGGCAGTACTGTGAAAAATTGCATTCTTATGCAAGGTACGAATATTGGTGCAGATTGTTCATTAACAGATGTCATTATGGACAAGAATGTCACAACAGAAGATGGTCGTATTTTAACAGGTTCTGACAGTTATCCTGTTTATATCGGTAAGAATGCTAAGCTTTAATTACAGAAAGGTGATTTATTTTGAATATACTGTTTGCCGCAAGTGAGGCTGTACCTTTTGCCGCCTCTGGTGGTTTGGCAGATGTAATAGGTTCGCTTCCGTATGCGATTCGCAACAAAGGTCATGAATGTCGTGTTGTGATTCCGTTGTATAAATCTATTCGTCCAGAGCTTCGTGCGCAAATGACGTTTTTAACAAATATTACAGTAGATGTCTCTTGGCGAAAACAATATTGTGGTATTTTTACAGCTATCTGGAATGGTGTTACTTATTATTTTATTGACAATGAATATTATTTCGGTCGTGATGGTCTCTATGGCTTTTATGACGACTGTGAAAGATTTGTATTTTTCTCCAGAGCGGTTCTGGAAATGTTACGTTGTATTGATTTCACACCGGATATTATTCATGCAAATGACTGGCAAACTGCATTAATTTCTGTATTTTATCAAGTATTTTATAAATATCAGCAGGGCTATCAAAATATTAAAAATATTTTTACGATTCATAATATTCAGTATCAGGGCAATTACGGCAGAGAAGTTCTGAATGAAGTCATGGGGATTCCATTGTATCATATGGGAATTTTAGAATATGACGGCGCAATTAACATGATGAAAGGCGCAATTGAAGCCGCAGATAAAATTACAACCGTTAGCCCAAGCTATGCATGGGAAATCTTAGACGCATATTATGCACATGGATTAGACAGGATTCTTGTAAATAAGCAATATAAACTCTCTGGTATTTTAAACGGCATTGATACAAATCTTTATAACCCTGAAACTGATGAATTAATTGCCAAAAATTTCAGTGCTACAAAGCCATCTGGTAAAAAAGCTTGTAAAGAAGCATTGCTGTCTGAATTGGCATTACAAGAGGGTGATGAACCAATCATTGGCATTGTGACAAGATTTGTATCACATAAGGGCATTGATTTAATTCGCTATGTATTTGAAGATATTTTAAAACTCGGCTATAAATTTGCAATTCTGGGCAGTGGCGAAAAAATTTATGAAGATTTCTTTTCTGAAATGCAATTCCGCTATCCTGATAAAGTCAGTGTTACTCTGGGATTTTATCCGGATTTGGCAAAGAAAATTTATGCCGGTGCAGATATGTTCTTGATGCCGTCTCAGAGTGAGCCTTGCGGATTGGCACAAATGATTTCTATGCGTTATGGAACAGCTCCCATTGTTCGTGAAACAGGCGGTTTGCGTGATTCTGTCAAAGATAGTACGTTAGAAGCTGGTAACGGATTTACATTTAAGACTTATAACGCACATGATATGCTAGATGCCTGTGCAAGAGCAAAAGCTTGTTATGATGACAAAAAAGCTTGGAAAGCTCTGGTGAAACGTGCCATGAAAAGTGATTATAGTTGGGATTCTTCTGCGGATTCTTATATTGCTTTATATAAAGAATTATGCGGAGATAATAATAAAAATAATTAATTATATAAAAAGCTCTGTTTTCACAGGGCTTTTTTTTAATTTCATGAGAAATTTCTTGCAATGAAATAAATTTTGTGCTATAATAAATATAGTTATTATTTAGATTATAAATCAGAAAGGAGTGATTTGCTGTGAAACGGCTCACAATTGGTATTTTAGCACATGTAGATTCTGGCAAAACAACCCTTTCAGAAGCTTTGCTATATACTGCCGGAGAGCTTAGAAAATTAGGACGTGTTGACCATAAAAACGCTTTTCTTGATACAGATAAATTAGAACGTGAACGAGGAATTACAATTTTTTCTAAACAGGCACAATTGCATTTGTCTGATACAGAATTTATATTATTAGATACTCCCGGGCATGTAGATTTTTCTGCCGAAATGGAACGTACTTTGCAAGTATTAGATTATGCAATTTTAGTGATTAGCGGTTCAGAGGGCATTCAAAGTCATACTGAAACGCTTTGGAAATTATTACAGCATAGTCATGTGCCAGTATTTGTATTTATTAATAAAATGGATTTGGCTTTAAAAAATAATTCTGAAATTATGGCTGAATTACTAGAAAATTTAGATTCATGCTGTATTGATTTCTCAAGACAAGATTCTGAATTTTTTGAAACACTCGGCTCTTGTGATGAATTACTTATGGAACAAGTACTAGAAACAGGCACAGCAGAATCAGAAACAATTGCACAGGCAATTTTACAAAGGCATATTTTTCCGTGTTGGTTTGGTTCAGCTTTGAAATTACAGGGCATTGCAGAATTTTTAGAATTATTGCAGAATTTTACACTTGCCTTGCCAGAACGTAAAAGTTTTGGGGCGAAAGTTTATAAAATTGCTGAAGACGAACAGGGTAAAAAATTAACATATTTGAAAATTACAGGCGGTGTTCTGCATGTACGAGATATACTAAACGGCATTTCTCCGGACGGTACAGAATGGCAGGAAAAAATTAGTCAGATTAGAATTTATTCTGGTGCAAAATTTCAGCCCGTAGAAGAAGTATTACAAGGCTCTGTCTGTGCTGTTACTGGATTGACACAAGCTTATTCCGGCGAGGGTTTCGGCATAGAACAAAATTCTGAAAATCCTATTTTAGAGCCTATTCTGCAATATTCTGTGATACTGCCGGCTGATATCTCTGTACATACGGCTTTGATAGCGTTAAGAAAATTAGAACAGGAAGACCCGCAATTACATGTTAGTTTTTCTAGTCAGTTACAAGAAATTCATGTGTTATTAATGGGCGAAATTCAATTAGCTGTATTACAGCATATTCTAAAAGAACGATTTCAAATGCAAGTAGAATTTCAGTCTGGTGGCGTTGTCTATAAAGAAACGATTAAAAATAAAATTGAAGGCATGGGACATTATGAGCCATTAAAACACTATGCCGAAGTGAGAGTATTATTAGAACCTGCAAAAGCCGGAACTGGTTTACAATTTTCCAGTATTTGCCGTGAAGATGTGCTTGATAGAAACTGGCAAAGATTAATTTTATCGCATTTTGCTGAAAAACAACATCTTGGTGTGCTGACTGGTTCGCCAATTACAGATATGAAAATTACACTTGTTTCTGGAAAAGCACATAAAAAGCATACAGAGGGTGGAGATTTCAGACAGGCAACTTATCGGGCAATTCGGCAAGGTCTGATGCAAGCAGAAAGTATTTTATTAGAGCCTTATTATCAATTTAAACTGGAAGTACCTTCTAATTGCATTGGCAGAGCAATTACAGATTTGCAATGCAAAGGCGCAGAACTATCACAACCAGAATTACAGGGCGATATTTCTATTTTAGAGGGCAAAGCTCCTGCAACTGTTATGATGCTATACCGCACAAATGTTATGGAATATACCAAAGGCAGAGGAAAATTAACTTGTATGCCCTGTGGCTATGCGCCTTGTGCCAATCCAGAAGAAGTAATTGCAAAATATAATTATAATCCAGAAGCAGATTTAGATAATTCACCAGACTCTGTTTTTTGTTCTCATGGTGCAGGATTTCTTGTCAAATGGCATGATGTTCATAATTATATGCATACAGAAAATTATTTAAAAACACAGGCAGAATTAAAAATTTCTGAACCTGTAAAACCTGTCAGGCAAGTATATACTGGAAGTCTTGAACAAGACGAAGAATTAACAAAAATTTTTGAAAAAACTTATGGCAAAATTAATCATGATAAACGTGATAAACAGCATGTATTACACACAAAAAAAAATAATTCTCCAGAATATTCAAAATCTGTAAAAACAAAGCCAATGCCAAAAACATCAGAATATTTACTAGTAGACGGCTATAATATTATTTTTGCTTGGCAAGAACTGAAAAAAATTGCTGATAAAAGCTTAGATATGGCTAGAGCTAAATTAATTCAGAAATTAAGTAATTATCAGGGTATGCGACAATGTAAATTAATTATTGTATTTGATGCTTATAAAGTAAAAAATAACACTGGCAGTGTAGAACAAATTGGTGATATTAGCATTGTTTATACAAAAGAAGCTGAAACAGCAGATACTTATATTGAACGTGTCACACATGAATTGAGCCGTGACCATCGTGTGAGAGTTGCAACTTCTGACGGCATGGAGCAAATTATTATTCTTGGGAATGGTGCTTACAGAATGTCTGCGGAAGAACTTCTGCACGAAGTCGATATGATAGAAATACAAATGCAAGAATATTTAAAATCTTAAATCAAAGGAGGAATTTTTTTATGACTTGTACACATTGCGGAGCAGCTTTAACTGACGAAAAAATATGTCCTTATTGTCGTTGTCGTGTAGACGAACCAACACCCATTCCGCCCCCATTGCCCACTATGAATCATAGAAACATGAATCAAAATGCGCTTATTAAAAATAATTTTTCACAACTTCCGGCACAACAAAATGCTATGCCTGTCGTTCCTGCTACATCTGTTCAACATTATAAAACTCCTACACTTTTGCTTTGTTTGGTAGGTTTTATTGGACTTAACGGACTGCATAGGTTTTATACTGGAAAAATCGGCACAGGGTTATTATATTTATTCACAGGCGGATTATTTGGCATTGGTACTATTATAGATT
>CAMWHN010000073.1 GCA_947174085.1 uncultured Ruminococcus sp. | reverse complement strand
ATTCATTATACATAATAGGGATTGGGTTTTGTAAGAAGTATTATAATATCAATTATCCAACCTATGCCAAATAATCCGACAGTACATAAATAAATAATTCCCATTTTTGTATTGCCTTCATAGAACTTGTGTATTCCAAAATATCCCAGCAATAAGCAAAGCCAAAATGCAACCCATTTATTTTTTGCTTTTTTGCCAATATAGATACCACCATTGATATTCATATTCTGATTTACTGCACTTGCATGACTGACACTTTGACTAGAATTATTAATTACAATTTGTGGCTGTGGTTGGTTGGGATTAGATAAATTTTCTACCTGTCTGCCACATGCTGTACAGATTACAGCATCAACAGGGATTTTTGCACCACAATGTTTACAGAATTTTGTCGGTGTACTAGATACAGATTCATTCTGATTTGGCGCAGTGGTTTGATTTGTTTGCGTTTCCATGATATTCTTCCTTTCATGATAATAATAATAAAAAATATATTCTTTTATTGCACTTATATAGGTGCAAGAATATTATAACACACAAATATAATAAAGTCAAGAGTTTTTACTCTAAAAAAATCAAGAAAGGAATGATTGCGCATGAACAAGCACATTGAGCGAAAAATTGGCAATAATATCCGAATGCTTCGTGAAAGAAGTAATACTACACAAGAACAATTTGCAACGAAATTGCAAGTAAACGGCTGTGATATTACTAGAAGTGCATTAGCAAAAATTGAAGTCGGGCAAAGGCATTTATATCCAGATGAAATTATCATGATGAAACGGATTCTAAATGTTAGTTATGATGAAATTTTTGCATTAGATGACTGATTCACAGAAAGCTAAAAACAGAGCATGAAAATTTCATGCTCTGTTTTTGTTTATGAAATTGAAAATTAATTCACACTAAAATGATTCTGTGAGCCGTCACCATAGAAATATAAATAACCATGACTATATGCGGACGGGTCAGAGAAATATAAATCAACAGCAGACTTTACATTTTGGGTTACTTTACTGGAATATGTCCCCAAATCTGCATAAGAAGAAGAACCACTGAATTGAGATTTTTGCGTAATCACACCATAGACGGTATTCGGAAAGCTACTAGAATCTACACGATTCATAATTACTTCTACGACTTTTGCTTTATTTTCAATAGAAATAGAATCAGAGCCGGCTTCATGTGCAACAGCGTTGCAAAGTAAAATATAATCACTATCAGAAACTGATTTTGACGTATCAACAATTGCAATGATTGTTTCATCATCGTCTAATTCTGCAATTATTTCTGGAATTTGTTCCAAAATGATTTCCGGCATGTCTTCAAAAGAAAGTTCCGGCATTGTTTCTTCTGGAATCGTTTCCGGAATTTCCTCAACAGTCATAGGAACTTCTTCAAGATTTGAATTAAAAATATCATCTAAATAAATTTCAGAAACATCAATAATTTCTGAATCCTGTACAACTGGAATTACAACAGTTGTTTCAATCGTTGTAATAATTGGCTCTGGTGTTGTAGTAGTTGTTGTCGTTGTTTCTTCAGAAGTTGTTGTGGTGGTGGTAGTAGTAGATGTTGTCGTTGTCGTTGTAGTAGTAGTTTCTTGTGTCGTAGTAGTAGTTGATGTTGTTGTTGCTTTTTTCTTAGAAGTTGTTTCCGCTGTTGTAGTTGCCTTAGGTCTAGCCTTTGTTACGATTTCCGGCATAGTAATTCTTACACTCGCCGTTGTAGCAGGCAATGTTGTCTGTACAGACTGTTCTGTTGTAGTTTGTTCTGCAACAGGTTCTGTTTGTTCTATAACAGGCTCTGTTTGTTCTGTAACAGGTTCTGTTACTTGTTCAGTTGCTTCTGTGGTTTCTTTTACCGGTTCAGTTGTTACAACCGGCATGGTAACTATTTCTTCTCTTTGTGGTACAGATTTTATTTCTTTTTTGATTGCTTTTCTTGTTTCAGAAGATGTGCTGATAGATTTTACAAAAATTCTGGTTGTCGTGGTTGTTTCTGTCTGATTTTCAATGTTCTTATTATTTTCTGCCGGAGCTGTTGTAGATACTGCATTGTTGATTGTTTTTGCAGAGACATCTTTTTCCGGAGTAACCGCAAGCTTTCTGCTACGGCTTCTAATTGCTGTATTTTTCACACCTGTTGGAGAAGTTTTAATAGAAGTTTCAGTAGTGGCAGTTTTTTTAGATTTTGTTGCGCTAATCGGCTGTGGATTTTCCGGAGTGCCTGTTACGCTGTCATCTAATGTTACGGTCGAAGCCTCTGTAACATAACTGCCAAGCAGGCAAGATGCAATCATTCCCATTGCAATTGCCATAACTTTGGACACTTTCATTGATTTAATCCTTTCTGTCAATTATAGTATTCTGTTTGCCCTTAATGGACAATCCTATCATAGCATATTTTTTTCTGATTGGCAAGACCTTTTGGGCAATTTTTACAAAGATTCTCTAAACTTAACAATATTCATAGTTAAATATGCCGTGAATATTGTAATGTTGCACAAAAGCAAATCAGATAAATTATGAATTAATTAATTAAAACACTGCTTTTTTAGCCGAATTGATTACATTTTAATTACATTTGCAACGAAAAGCTAACAAAGCATTGTCAAGGTGTTACAGATAGGAAAATACACTTTGTTCAAACTACACAACTTGGTGTCGAATCGTGTCATATCAAATTCTGGTAATTTTACACAAATAACAAGTTGAAAAATAGAATCCTGTCAAAATTTCAAGAACCTTGACAAAATAAATTTTTTATGCTATAATAAAAAACGAGGTTTTTTGTTGATTTATGTTTCTGAATAGCATAAAATTGCATGAGGCTTTGCCGTAATGTATCTATTTATCACTGAAAAATCTCTCATCTTGATACAAAATATCCCTAGAGGATACTTTGTTCTATTGGGCAAAAAATTTTATATTTTTTGTGCGGTTCGATTCCGTTTTTTATTGGTACTACACCATAAGCTTTGGGAGCTTACTCTTATTCACTCTCACCAAGTGAACGAAAAAGTAAATGAAAATTGCAATCTGATTTTTCTTGTATAGAAACTATATAAGAAAACAGTCCTCCGACCTTGCCGAATGCTGGATACCGATTTATTAGCGATTTGCCAAAGTATTTTATATATAATATCTTACTTCCGCAAATAGTTTAATCATTCTAAAAGCCTTTGCCGTCGTTGGACTGTCACAATCAGAGCTTAGCGAAATGGAGTGATAATTTATGAAATTCAAGAAAATTATAATTAGCGAATCTGAAAGAGGATTTTTGATTAAAAAAGGTCGTTTTATAAAAATGCTTCCAGCAGGAAGTTATATGGAAAGTAATAATAAACAAATTCTTGTGGCGAAAATTTCAGAACCGCTGACAAGCCGTTTTGATATGACAATGTTAAACGCTTTTCTAAAAGATGAAAATTTTAAAAATCAAGTAATTATTCAAGAAGTTCCAGATAAACAAATTGCTGTACATGAAGTAGATGGGCATTTTAAAGATATTCTGAAATCTGGCAAATATATTTACTGGGAAATTACAGAACATCATAGTTTTCAGCTTTATGATATGACAAATTCAGAAATTCCAGCAGATACACAGCTATGTGACAAGCTTTACAAAGCAGGTTGCATGGCAAGATTAGGAATAGTTGAAAATCAAAAAGGTTTGTTATTTATCAATGAAAAATTTGAAAAAGAGCTTACAGCAGGAATCTATTATTTTTGGCAGGACGGCTCAACAAGATATCAAGTAAGATATATTGAAACAAAAAAAAGATTATTAAATCTTACAGGTCAGGAAATTTTAACAAAAGATAAAGTCGGTATCAGATTAAATTTTGTTTGTAATTTTCAAGTAACAGATTGCGTAAAAGCTTGTTTAGAAATTGATGACTATGAAGAACAATTTAAAACCGCTGTGCAATTAACTGTAAGAGAATTTGTTGCAGAATGTACCCTAGATGAAATTTTAGCACAACGAGATAAAATTGCAAAACAAATTTTAGAAATTCTGAAACCAAAAGCAAATATATTATATGTTGACGTTTGGGACGCAGGTATTAAAGATATTATTCTTCCAGGGGATATTAGAGACATTATGAATACTGTATTATTAGCTGAAAAACGTGCGCAAGCAAATGTGATTACACGCCGTGAGGAAGTTGCTTCTACAAGGTCGTTATTAAATACAGCAAAGCTTATGGACGAAAACAAAACGCTTTATAAATTAAAAGAATTGGAATATCTTGAAAAAATTTGCGAAAATGTTGGTAATATTTCTGTTTCAGGCGGAGACTTATTAGAGCATTTAAGAGCAATTATTGGGTCTGATAAAAATTAGATTTAAAAAATTCTGGATAAATTTTATTACCAAGCTCCCGCCTCTTTAGGTGGGAGAAGTTCATAGGTGCTGAATATATTAAACTTTTCAAGAGACATGTCCGAAAACTTTGACAAGAGAGAAAAAATGGGTATGAAAGAAGCTTTTGATATTTTTTTTCAAAAAAGAGAGGATTTTTACAGAAAATATAAGGATGTTGATTTGCCTGTACCAATGAAACCTGTTCTTCAGTCTGCTTCAATAGATTTTGCAGAGATTGAAGACAAGCTTGGATTTGAAATTCATCCAAGCATTAAAGAATATTTATCAACATATTGGTTTCAGGATATCGAAGGTTTTTTCCAATATCAAAATATGAATTTATTTGGAATATTATCGGAAAAAGAAATTGATAAAACTATAGAAATAGGTTTTTGTGTGGGAGCGGATCACTATTTAAAAGAAAATAAATATTGGGTTATTGGTGCTTCTGATCCTGAAATTATCATGGTGAATAATTCAACAGGAGAAGTAACAGGAGTTATTCTGTATGAAGAAAGTACAGAACATATTGCCGATTCAATAGAAGAGTTGATAAAAAATATAGAATGTGAGGTTTAAAATATTATTAAAAGAAGCAAATTTATTACATGAGAAAGATTACCTCGAAAATAGTTGAGATTTTTTTATCTGATGTCGGCATAGCCTTACTTCTGAGTAGTGAAATTGTCGCATAAATTAAATTCTTTATTTTACACAAAAATTCTAGTTAAATTTTGTTAGAATTTAATATAGAAGTTAGTTTCAAAATATGTTATAATTAAGAATATGTAGTTTAATTTTTAAGAATAGCAAGGAGGAAATTTTATGAAAAAATCTATTCGTAAAGCGATTAGTGCAGTATTAGCAACTGTTTTATGTTGTACCGGAACAGGCTTATTACCTGCGATTGCAGAAGATACAGCAACAGTAAAAGCTTTGCCACTAGGTACTTATGAAGTAGAAACGCTTGACGGTGCGGAATTATGGACATCTATTTATGAAACGCAATTACCAGATTATTCTGGTGAGGGTTTTGCTTATTTGTCAGCAAATCCCATTACGTTTCATGTCGAAGTAGAAGAAGAGGGTATGTATGAAATTAAAGTGCGTGCTTGTCAAATTCTAAGTGAAGAAGGCAGAATGCAGACAATTTCTATTAACGGCACGGATTATACTTACAATATGCCATATATTGACGCATGGAAAGATATTAGTTTTGGTGTATTCAGATTAAAAAAAGGTGTCAATGAAGTAAGTCTTAAGCCTGTTTATGGTTATGCGGCATATGATACTATCACAGTTGAAAAAGCCGTTTTGCCAGAAGTAATTGGCACAGATGAAACTTGTGATAAAAAGGCAACACCGGAAGCAAAATCTTTGCTGAAATATTTAAAATCTGTTTACGGCAAGAATATTTTATCTGGTCAGCAGGAAATTTACGGTGGCGGTCATGGTAAAACTACAACCATTCGTTATGATGCAGCTACGGATACTTGTGTAGACAGTGACGGCAATACATACAAATTTGATGAAGAAAGCAAAGATACTGCTGATGACGGTTCAACTTTTGTATGGACATGTTACGGCGAAGACGGGCAAGCTTATAGTTATGACACACAAAGCAGGGGTTATATTTACAATGATTATAATGAAGAATTTAAGTATTTGTATGAATTAACCGGCAAATATCCTGCTATCAGAGGATTTGACTTTAACTGTCATAACCCTGGGTTTGCATGGGAAGATGGCGTAACAGACCGTATGATTGACTGGACTGTGAATAAGAATGGTATCTGTACGGCAAGCTGGCATGTAACTGTTCCAAAAGTAATGGATAATTTCACGCTTGGCGAAACTGCTAGCTGGGAAGATTTTACTTATGGAATTAATACGGATTTTGTGACAGCTAACTGCATGATTGAGGGTACAAAAGAATATGAATTTTTCCAAGAGGCAATGCGTTTGCTTGCAGTGGAGCTGAAAAAATTGCAAGATGCAAATGTGCCTGTTTTATTCAGACCGTTGCATGAAGCAGAGGGTAACCCTGGTAAAAATGGTGATGGCTCTGGTGCTTGGTTCTGGTGGTCTAAAGAGGGCTATCAAGTATATAACGACTTGTGGAAATTGTTATATACAACTTTGACAGAAGAATATGGCTTGCATAATATTATTTGGGAACAAAATTTATATGCATGGTCTGATGAATCTGCTTTGTGGTATACTGGCGATGAATATGTTGATATTGTCGGGTTTGATAAATATAATACAGAATATAACCGCCATGATGGAAAACAATCCGGTGAACCAAATGAAGATGCAGAAAGTAAAATATTCTGGTCGTTATTAGGTTATGTAGATAATAAGAAAATGGTTTCCATGCCGGAAAATGACTCTATTCCAAGTGTAGAAAATATGCTGATTGAAGAAGCAAAATGGCTATATTTCTGTACTTGGTATGATTCTCAAGGTTCTGAATTTATTTCAGGTGAAAAATATCAAAATAAAGAAACACTGAAAAATACTTACCAGAGCGAATATTGCATTACACTTGATGAATTACCAGCTGATTTATTTAAATCCGGTGATACAACTCCTGAACCAACAACAGAGCCAACTTCTGAACCGGATATTTCTGGAACAGATGACACAACAGCTCCTACAGGTAACCCAGATAATACAATTCTTTGGGGTGATGCGGATTTAAACGGTGAAGTTGCAATCGGAGATGTTGTTTTTGTAACCAGAACTGTTTTAGGAAAAGATAATACCATGACAGAACAGGGTGAAAAAAATTGCGATATTGATGAAGATAATAAACTAACACCCGCAGACGCACTAAATGTTATGAGATTAGTTGTAAATTTAATTTCACAGAAAGATTGCCCAATTAAACAACAATAATAATAATAATATTATTATTATTATTAAAGCCCTGTTTGTAATAGCAGGGCTTATAATTTTTGTAAAAGTTAAAAAAAACTATTGACAATTATCTGATTTCGTACTATAATATATATATCCGATTTCATACTTGGGGAGTGGTACATATGACAACGATAAATCAGGAAATGAAGCGTTTTAATCATTTGACATCTGAGATTAATGCAGCTTATCATGAAGCTGCGTTAAAACTTGGAATTTCTGACAGTGCTATGCAGATTCTCTATACAATCTGCAACAATGGGGAATCCTGTTTGATTAGTGATATCTGTCGCTTAACTGGAATTAGTAAGCAGACAATTAATTCAGCTTTGCGCAAATTGGAAGATGAAAAGATACTTTATCTTGAAATATATAAAGGTAGAAGCAAAATTATCCGGCTGACAGAGAGTGGAAAAATACTTGCTGAGAAAACTGTTATGAAAATAATAGAAATTGAAAACAAAATATTTGAAGCATGGTCAGAGGAAAAGAGAAATCTATATCTTTCTCTCACACAGCAATATCTTACTATGTTTCAAGACGAAATCAAACAGCTTTAGGAGATATCAAAATGAATATTCAACTTTCAGAACATTTTACATACAAAAAGTTGCTGAGATTTACACTACCATCTATTATTATGATGATTTTTACATCTATCTATGGTGTGGTTGATGGTTTTTTCGTATCTAATTATGTCGGCAAGACGCCTTTTGCAGCGGTCAATTTTATTATGCCATTCCTGATGATTCTTGGTGCAGTCGGCTTTATGTTCGGAACAGGAGGCAGTGCCTTAATTTCTAAAACAATGGGCGAGGGTGACCATGAAAAAGCAAAAAGTATATTTTCATTGCTAATTTATGTCTCCTTGCTATGTGGAATTGTGATTGCAATTCTTGGTATTATTTTTGTCAGACCAATCGCTTCATTGCTTGGTGCAGGTCAGATGCTTGATGACTGTACTTTATATGCAAGAATTATTCTTTTTGCCCTGCCTGCATTTATTCTGCAATATGAATTTCAGAGCTTTTTTGTAACGGCTGAAAAACCACAGCTTGGACTTGCAGTGACAGTAGCGGCAGGTGTGACTAATATGGTGCTTGATGTATTATTTGTGGTAGTATTTCAGCTTGGACTTGCAGGAGCAGCGGCAGCAACTGCAATGAGTCAGGTAGTAGGCGGAGTTATACCACTAATTTATTTTGCGAGAAAAAATACAAGTCTGCTATGTCTCACCAGAACAAAATTTAATATGAAAGTACTTTTAAAGACTTGTATGAATGGCTCATCGGAGCTGATGACAAATATTTCTATGTCTGTTGTCAGTATGCTATATAATATACAGCTTATGAAATACGCAGACGAAAATGGAGTAGCAGCATATGGTGTTCTGATGTATGTCAATATGATTTTTCTTGCTACATTTATTGGATATGCTGTAGGTACTGCCCCTATCATTGGGTATCATTTTGGTATGGAAAACACTAAAGAACTGAAAAGTATATTAAAAAAAAGCACAGTTATCATTGGTGTTTTTGCTATTGGAATGCTATTTCTCGCAGAATTGCTTGCCTACCCACTTGCCAAAATATTTGTAGGATATGATATAGAATTGATGAAGCTTACATTACAGGCATTCAGAATTTTTTCCTTCTCATTCCTGTTTGCAGGATTTGTAATCTTCGTTTCCTCTTTCTTTACTGCCTTGAATGATGGATTGACTTCCGCATTGATTTCATTTATGAGAACGCTTGTATTTCAGATTGCTGCTGTTATGATTTTACCGCTGCTGTTTGCTATTATGGGTATTTGGATTTCTATTGTGGCTGCTGAAATTATTGCTTTGATTGTAACAGTATTTTTT
>CAMWHN010000072.1 GCA_947174085.1 uncultured Ruminococcus sp. | reverse complement strand
GAAGATACTACAGAAGATAAAAATACTACTAGTACACAAACGACACAGAAAATTCGTGAATATCTTCCATCAGATATTGGCGTAGAAGCAAAAGATAATTATACACTAGTTTATACACTAGATAAGCCTTGTCCGTATTTTTTAGATCTTATCACAAATTCGGCATTTATGCCTGTGAATCAGCAATTTTTAAAAAAATCCGGCAGTAAATTCGGCAAAGATAATAAAAATTTGCTATATAACGGCGCATATATTTTAGCAGATTCGCAATCACAGAAAAAACAAGTATTAATTAAAAATTCTACTTACTGGGATTCCAGAAATATTTATATAGACAAAATAGAATTAACTTATCAGCAAGATTCTTAAAATACAAAGCAAAATGATTTTTTAAATCATAAACTTGATAATATAATAATTAATTCTGATTTATTAGAAACTTGGACAAACGATGCAGAAACGAGAGATTTAATTCACCCTGCACAGCCGGATAATTCCCGCAGTTATTTTTACGCATTTAATTTTAATCCGCAATTTGATAATAAATATGCTCCGGAAAACTGGAAGCTTGCCGTTAATAACGAAAATTTCCGCCATGCGATTACAAGTGCATTAAATCGCATAGAATTAATTTCTATTTATGATTCTTATCAGCCAGAAAAATTTTTAAATAATACTATTACACCCAAAGAATTTACATTCTCTGCCGGAACGGATTACACACAGCAAGATGCTTTGAAATCGATAACTGCTACAGATAATTATAATCCGACACAAGCACAAGAATATCGGGATTTGGCACAACAAGAATTAACCCAAAACGGCGCAGTATTTCCAATAAAAATTTTAATGCCTTATGACACAGACGACAGCAAGCAACAACAAGAATATCAGCTTGTAAAACAGCAACTGGAAAAAACACTTGGACAAGATTTTATTCAAGTAGAATTACAGGCAGTTAAAAATACAGATAATATTAGAAAAAATGGCAAATATGCCTTTATGAAATGCAATATTACTGCAAATTATATCGACCCACAAACATGGGCAGAGCCATTTATGGCAGGACAGAATTATATTTTCTGGGATTCCAATCAAAATTATTTTATACAGGAAATTTTCAAAAATTGGCAAGATAAAATTACAGAAGCAACCGGAATTTATAACGACACACTCCGAAGATATACGGCTTTTGCAGAAGCAGAGCAA
Source organism: uncultured Ruminococcus sp. (assembly GCA_947174085.1). Taxonomy (GTDB): domain Bacteria; phylum Bacillota; class Clostridia; order Oscillospirales; family Ruminococcaceae; genus UBA3855. Next base: position 7,961 of record CAMWHN010000072.1, on the reverse strand, counting down.
ATATTAATTCAACATGCGATTGTTATTCCATTTTCCATTGAACCAAATGGCTATGTGGTTTCGAGATTAACGCCATTTGAATCAGAATATACACCTGTTGGCATTAGTTCAAAAAAATTAAAATTCTGTCGTTTAGGCACAACGTCTGTCAGCATGGACGAATACAAACAACTTTCTGACCAATGGTATAATCAAAGAAAATTTTCGCTTAAATAAAAAAAAACATTCCGGTAATACAACTGGAATGTTTTTTTTTAATTATGATTTAATATTCATGTGTTGATCTGCCTGCCCTGCTACGACACATAAGCAAGTGATTGTTATGCCAATCACTGTGCCGAGCATACAACCAATTATAAATAGCATAATATTATCCCCCTTCTGTATAAATAATTTTAAAAACATATATCTTAGTTTCATCAAATTTCGATTATATTATGCATGATAATTTTATGTAAAATAACAAAAAAAGACTGAGAATCAGTCTTTTTTCCATTCATGATTTCGAAGCGGATGATGGGAATCGAACCCACGTAACCAGCTTGGAAGGCTGGAATTCTACCATTGAACTACATCCGCAACTAATTTATTTTCTACAACAGTATTATTATAGCATATAAATCTTGATTTGTCAAGTGTTTTTTTGGAAAATTTTAAAATTTTTTTTAAAACACCTCTCTGAAAATTAAATTTTCAAACATTCAGAGAGGTGAATAAAATTAATTAAAATATAATTTTACGCCATTTTCGTCAGTGCTAATATTAATTTTATGCAAAATAGTTCCATTATCAATTATTTCAAACGCAATGGCATCTTCGACACGGTCACGAATCACACGGCGAATTTCTCTTGCGCCGTAACGTTTTCCGAAAGCTTCTTCTGCAATTTTCTGCAAAGCAGATGCTTCATATTCTAATAGAATACCTTTTTCTTTTAATGGCATTTGCATTTCGTCTAGCATCAAGCCTGCAATTTTAGCATAATTATCTTGATTCAAAGGCTTAAATACAATAATTTCATCAATACGGCTGATAAATTCCGGACGCAAGAAATCTCTTAAAGCTTTCATTGCTTTCTCTTTTGTCACATCTTCTTGTGTTTTATTAAACCCAACACCAATTGTTTTATCCGTAGAACCGGCATTAGATGTCATACAAATTACAGTATGTGCAAAACTTACCGTTCTGCCCTGAGCATCTTCAATTTGTCCTTCGTCCAGAATCTGCATTAAAATATTCATTACATCTGGGTGTGCTTTTTCAATTTCGTCAAATAAAATTACAGAATATGGCTTTCTACGGACTTTTTCCGTTAATTGTCCGGCTTCATCATAGCCAACGTATCCGGGAGGCGCACCAATCAAACGTGCAACCGCATGTTTTTCCATAAATTCCGTCATATCCAAACGAATTAAAGGCTCTGTGGTATCAAACAGCTCCGAAGCAAGAACTTTGACAAGTTCTGTTTTTCCAACACCAGTAGGACCTACAAAAATAAATGATGCTGGTCTAATACGTTCGCTTAATTGCACACGACTGCGTTTAATCGCTTTTGCAAGTGCATTAACAGCATTATCCTGCCCAATTACTTTAGATTGCAGGCGTTCCGCAAGTCCTTTCATACGAGCCATTTCTGTTTCAGCGATTTTATTTGCAGGGATTCCCGTCCATAATTCAATTACTGCTGCCAAATCTGTTTCAGATACAAATATTTGTTCTGCTTTTTCTTGTAATTCTTTCTGTTGCATTTCCAACCGACTGCAAACAGATTTTAATTCTGCAATTTTTTCAAAATCCTGTGTACCACTATCTTTAAATTCTTCAAGTTCCTGATATTTTTCGCTTAATTCTTTTGTAATATTATCTAATTCTGCGAGTTCTTTGGCTCTTAGACTTCTATAAGCACAGCTTTCATCAAGCAAGTCAATCGCTTTATCCGGTAAAAATCTATTTGTAATATATCTTTCTGACAAAACTGAACATAATTTTAATATTCTATCTTCAATTTTCACTCTATGATATTTTTCATAATATTCACGAATACCGAGCAATACTTCCGCAGTTTCTTCTACTGTAGGTTCTGTGATAGTAACAGGTTGAAAACGGCGTTCTAATGCGCTGTCTTTTTCGATATATTTGCGATATTCTTTAAACGTTGTTGCACCAATGACTTGAATTTCTCCTCTGGAAAGCGCAGGTTTTAAAATATTTGCCGCATTCATAGACCCTTCAGAATCACCTGCACCCACAAGATTATGCACTTCGTCAATAAATAAAATTACATTACCGGCTTTCACTACATCAGCAATCAAGCCTTTCACACGGCTTTCAAACTGTCCTCTAAACTGTGTCCCAGCAACAAGAGCAGTCAAATCCAGAAGATAAATTTTTTTATTCAACAAATGAAACGGCGCATCTCCGCTAGCGATTCTTTGTGCTAATCCCTCTGCAATGGCTGTTTTTCCGACTCCGGGTTCACCAATCAAACAAGGATTATTTTTTGTTCTTCTGGATAAAATCTGCATTGTACGAGCAATTTCTTTATCTCTGCCAATAATTCTGTCAAGTTCGTTCTGTTCTGCACGTTTGCTCAAATTTGTACAGTAATTATCCAAAAATTTATATTCTCTTTCGGGTTTATTAAATTTTCTATGATTGCGGTCATTTTTGCGATTTTCTCTGAAATCCTGAGAATCTTTAGAATCATGATTCTGTGATTTATGATTCATGCTATTCATGTTAGGCATTCCGCTGAACAGATTTCGCAAAAAGCTAGGCATTGCATCAATCGTACCGCTGATAGGCTCATCATTGGATAAAATATCTTCATTTAACATTTCTGGCATACAGTCTTGCATCATTTCTGTCATACGCTCTGAAAATTCTTCCAAATCATCTTCATTGATATAATGACTTTTGAGATAATCCGAAACTTGCGGAATATTTAAATCTCTCGCACATACCAAACAATACCCCTCATTCTTACTTTCCTCCCCACGCAAAGCAGAAATAAAAATAACGGCTGGTCGTTTTTTACATTTGCTACACAAAACCATAAAATTTATTTTCCTTTCTAAATATAATTACTTTCTTCTATCTAGTATAACACATGATTCAGAAATTGTCAACTTTTTTAATTCTAATTTTTATTTTTCGCTAACACGTTGAATCCTGTCATAGCCTAATAAATAAAAATACTTGCCATTTTTCAAAATTTTCTCATAAACATCACTAATTTCAAAGCAATTCAGCTCTGTCCCTGTAAACGAATAGCTTTTAATTTTTCCGGCATCTAGTAAATAAACTATATTATCTTGAATTTTAATATTTTTACAAATATTATCAAAATATACAGTTACCGGCATTGCAGAACTATCTGAAAATAATAATAATACAGATTGTCTACGGCTTTCATTTTTGAGTAAAACAGCACCTTGCCCATTTGAAAAATCACAGTCTATTAATTCGCCATTATACATGTAAGTATTTATTAAATCACCTGTGCTGTTATAATATGCAGTTTGTGTATCTCCAATGACAAATGCACCGCCATCTTTGAGTGAATATACATGCCAGCATAATACTGGCAATGCTTCAGAAGTCCATTGTACATCACTATCCTGAAACTGCACATATTTTAAAACTGTCACAACTTCGCCATTTTCTGCACCAATAGTCGCAAGTACACAGCCATTTTCCTGAAAACTCACATCTATTAATCTTTCCAGACAATTTCGGGTATAAATTAAATTTCCAGTAATATCATAAATATACAAACAACAAGCATAAGATTCTGAATCTGTTACAATCGCAATTCTACCGTCATCACTGAGTACGCCAAACCAAATAGAATTTTCTAAACTTTGTTCAAAAAGCATTTTTTTAGAACTATCCACACGAAAACTTGTGCCATTATGCGAATATAGCAATGCTTTATTATCATTTGTTTTCATAACAGCATTGCTATAAGCATGCTGACGGTTATCTAGTAATTCGCCGTTCATATCATAAATATAAATATATTTATCACATAATACAAATAAATCATTATCTACAAATTCAGCATGATAATCCACACCGCCGGACACAGTCAGCATAAATTCGCCATCTGTTTCGGCACTTAAATTTGCATGTTTTGAACCAATTTGTTCTAATTTTGGAAACCATTTTTCACGGCTAGCATATATTAGCGCACCTAACAGGACAACTAACAGAATAATTAACATTCTAAATAATCTTCTTCTGCGTTTTCGCCGTTCCCGCAATAATACAACATCTGCTGTTTTAGCCATGAAAAAACCCTCCTTAATAAAATACTTGATTTAAATATAATCCATGTGCAGGTGCAGTCCGTCCGGCAAATAATCTATTACCAGAGTTAAAAATTTCTTCTAACTGTTCTGGTGCAATTCTACCCTCGTTAATATCTAACAAAGTTCCTATCATAATTCTAACCATGTGATATAAAAAACCATCACCCTGTACAAAAAAGCAAATCTTGTCTTCATGTTTCTGCACATCAAATTTTGTAACTGTCCGAACAGTATTTATATTTTTGCCATTATCCGTACAAAATGCTTTAAAATCTCTAGTACCAATAAATTTTTTTGCGACTTCTTGTATTAAATTTAAATTAAATTTTCGCCTATAATGATATGCTAAATCAATACAAAACGGATTTTTAGATTCACTATTATGAATTAAATACAAATATTCTTTGCCTTTACAGCTAAATCTGGCATGAAAATCCGGCTCTGCTTCTTCGCATGATAAAATTGCAATATCTTTTGGCAATTCGCCGTTGACACCTCTCACAAAACCAAGTGTTGCAATTTTGCTATTTGTCTGCACAGAAAAGCAAAATTGTTTTGCATGTACACCGGTATCTGTTCGGGAACAGCCATGAATTACAACAGATTCATTTAATACTTTGCTGACACATGTCTCTACAACTTGTTGTACTGTAATACCATTATTCTGAACCTGAAACCCGTGATAAGCTGTCCCTCTATATGCCATCATAACTTTTAGATTTCTCAAAAATACACCTCTTATTCTTGTTCTGATTCTTTTATTTCCTGTTCTTCTCCTTGCAAATATGCATTCAAAATATCTTGTGATACTTCGTCATTTTCTTCTGCAATAATTTCAGCTTGCGCTTGCTTATTACTAAAATACGCATCTAATACTTCTTCTAGTTCTTTCTGTTCTTCTTGTGTTTCTTGTTCTTCTTGATTTATTTCTATATTTTTTCCTGATTCCTGTAATTCTTCCTGTAATTCTAATTCTTCTTGTATCGGGTGTTTTCTTTCCCAAAGCCAGAGCAATACTAAAATTGCAATACAACCTATGCCAATTACTACACCTGCAACAAAGCCTTTTGGACTATATTTTAATACAATTTCATGAGAACCGGAATTTAATTTCACACCGCACATAGCATCAAATATAGAAATAACTTCTGATTTCTGACCGTCTACATAAACATGCCAGCCCTGTTCATATGGAATAGATAAATATAAAATACCATCTTGTGCTACATCAATTTTACCAGAAACTTTTGTATCTGAAATAGTGTCTAATGCCAATGCATGATTTTTTAATATTTCATAGCCTTTTTTTAAAACATCTTCATTTAGTTCATAAAAATAAATATATGCACTGCCACTATTAGCATCATCTTTCATTGTACAGCGCAAATTTACTAATTCCCCTTCTTGAAAATATCCTATTGGCGTAATATAAGGCTGTCTGCCGATATTATATCTATGCAATTGTTCTTCATTATCTCTGTAAACTTCCATATAATCCGAATTAGTTATTTTAGCATAGGCATAAGCAATACCTGTTTTGGTTGTTGTATAATTATATTTTAAAAATACAGTTTCTCCTGCATCTGTTTGTTTTGTATATCTATAATTACCATAATCATTTCTAGTCACATCATAGCCCTGATGTCCAACATGTGTAATATCTACTTGTGTAAATAATTCTTCATTTAAGCCGGTTAATTTCTGGAATAATAAATTTTGCTGTGCAAACGGATTATCCATTTCTTCCAGTTTATAATCTGCTAACAGCTCCGGCGTCATGAAACCAAGACCCAATATATAATCATTTTCAAATAATTTACTTGAACCATTTTGGCTAATCTCGTGCATTGTAACAGAATCCGCACTATAGCCATCTTTTGCAATAACATAACGCACATCTAGTAACATATTTGTCAGAGGCGAAGTATTTGCATAATAATATCTATTGCCTGCCTCTGACGCTGGCAAGCCTAATAATCTGCAATATTTCGTAATACTTTCATTTGCCATAGAAGAAAATTGCGAAACACCGTTATATTCATACAATGACGGGTCATTCAGTGTATACCATGCTGTCAATTCTGTTCTATGAAATAAATCTTTATCATCTTCTAAACTTAATAAATTTTGCACTTCTTCATTATTTGCTGGATAAGAAGAATAACCAGAATTTCCAACAGATTCTACACCACGAACCGCATGTCCTGTCATCTCAAACACAAGTACACCGGCAAGCAACACTTGTATTGCATCTTTTGGCGCAAAGAATCTAAATAAAATAATCACTAAATATACAGCACCTAGAATTGCACTAGATTTCACAAAAGCATGATTTTCTTCTTCCTGAATCCCTGAACCATAGGCTAACCAACAGAAACCAGCACCAATTAATAACATTGCAACCCAATGCAAAATATGCAATTTTTCTTCCAGTAACACTTGATAAGCCCGATAGCCCATAATTAACACAACAAATGAAAACAAAAATGAAAATCTATAAGGCAACATATTTGTAAAATGAAACCCATGCCAAATAAAATTTAAATAATTCATATTACAGCTAACTACCAGAAATACTAAAATTAAAACTGAAGAAATTTTCTCACGGATTCTGATTTTTTTGGCAATTAAAAATACGCCTAATAATAATACTGGCAATAAGCCACAATATAAATTTGGCAAACCGTCTTTTGAAGTAACTTCTGTGTAAGCTAGCATATTAGAAACAATATCCCGCCATTTTTCATAAAACGAAATTGTTTTCGGGAACGTATTATTTATACTATATGTCAATTGCAATGCAAATAGCGTCGGCAATAAGATAAACGAAGATAAGCCTGCACCTAATAGTGAACTACCTGTAATCAATGCAAAACGCTTGAAAAATTTTTTAAAATTAATATTTTCATATAAGCATAAACAGAAAAATGCTATCACTGTAAAAATACAGATAAAATAAGCAATATAATAATTAGAAAATAACGCAACTGCAAGTGAAATCACATATACTCGATATTTGCCCTCTCTGACAAGCATAGTCAAACCCATCATAACCAAAGGCAACATTGCCACAGTATCAATCCAGATAGTATTCCAGTAATAGCCCACCATGTAGCTACATAATGCATACATAATACCAAACATTGTAATTGACAAATCATTCTTGTGAAACACATAGCGCAGACACTTTGCCATGAAAAATCCAGCAAAAGAAAATTTTAGCATTAAAATTACCATCATGCCGTCACGCAAATTTTCTAAATTCATAAACACAGATAATAAATTTAACGGACTTGCAATATAATATGCCATGAGTGACAAGAAATTAGTTCCCAAGCCTGTTCGCCATGAATATAAAAACGACCCGCCTGTTTTTAATTTTTCATGCACGAGCTGAAAAAACGGATAATACTGATGCCATAAATCCGTTACTAAAAATTGCTTATCTCCGAACGGGTGCATTTCTGCCTTTTTAAACGCATAGCCCATTAATAAAAACGGAATTACAAAAGCCAATACTTCCCAGAAATAAATATCATTTAATTTTTCTAACCATGCCGGCACAGGCTTTTCAAGTTTAACAGGCGTTTTTTTATTTTTTAACATAACTTCGTCCTTTCTGTATTAATTTATGATAAAATTTAACAT
>CAMWHN010000071.1 GCA_947174085.1 uncultured Ruminococcus sp. | reverse complement strand
GTATAATAAATAACAGAGTTAAATTTTAGAAAGGAGCATTACAATGCCTCATATTAGTATTAAAATGCTAAAAGGTCGTACAGAAGAACAGAAAAAACTTGCTTGCGAAAAGCTTGCCAATGCATTAATAGAATCTATTGGCTGTATGCCAGAGCATGTATCTGTTTCTGTAGAAGATTTCACGCCAGAAGAATGGCAGGAGCAATATAAATTAGAAATAACAGAAAATAAAAATCTTGTTATCAAGCCAAATTATAAACCGGAGGATGTGTTAAAAAAATGAAATTAATACTAGCATCTGGTTCACCTAGAAGACAGGAATTATTAAAATTAATCACAGAAGATTTCGAAGTGCATGCTGTGAATGTTGACGAAACGCTTCCAGACGGAATGCCTGTGGAAATGTCGGCTGTATTTCTTGCGGATAAAAAAGCCAAAGCCGGAGCTGAATTATTTCCAGAGCAAATTATTATTGGCTGTGATACAGTTGTTATGTTACATGATGAAATTATGGGTAAACCCAAGGATAGACAAGATGCTTTTCAAATGTTGCGAAAGCTCTCTGGAGAAACACATAAAGTTATGACAGGGGTTGCATTATATTATAATACACAATCTACTGTTTTTACAGTCGAAACAGAAGTGAATTTTTATGCGCTATCTGATGAAGAAATTAATGCCTATCTTGATACTGGTGAGCCGTTTGATAAAGCCGGTGCTTATGGGATTCAAGGCAAAGGCGCATTGTTAGTAAAATATCTGACAGGCGATTATTTTAATGTCGTTGGATTGCCTGTGTCAGTTTTGGCAAGAAATTTAAAACAATTTGAAAATGTAATTAAAAAGCCTAAAATTTTATTTCATAGACCAACAAATTAAAATATTAAAATGAAATTTTTCAGAAAAATAATTGACTTTTTTCGGAAAATTTGCTATACTAGATATATAATTATAAAAACAGGAAAATAATTTCCTGAAAATTTTAAAATTTGGAGTTGAAGAATTATGCAATGGCGAGGTTTGAATGACCTAAGAGAACAGTATTTATCTTTTTTTGAAAGTAAAAATCATACCAGAATGGCAAGTGCTTCTCTTGTTCCACAAGGAGATAAAAGCTTGTTATTAATTAATTCTGGCATGGCACCGTTAAAAAAATTTTTTCTGGGACAAGCCGTTCCACCAAATAAGCGTGTGACAACTTGTCAAAAATGCATTAGAACACCAGATATTGAAAATGTTGGTAAAACCGCTAGACATGGGACGTATTTTGAAATGCTTGGTAATTTTTCTTTTGGAGATTATTTCAAGCGTGAGGCAATTCAATGGGCTTGGGAATTTTTTACTGAAATATTGGAAATGCCAAAAGAATTGTTGCATTGTTCTGTATTTCAAGATGATGATGAAGCTTATGATATTTGGACAAAAGAAATTGGTGTAGATGCTTCTCATATGGTGCGCATGGGCAGAGAAGATAATTTCTGGGAACATGGCACAGGTCCTTGTGGTCCTTGTTCAGAAATTTATTTTGACAGAGGTGCGGACAAAGGCTGTGGCAAACCGGATTGTCATGTTGGCTGTGAATGTGATAGATATGTTGAAGTTTGGAATTTGGTATTTAGCCAATTTGACAGCGATGGCAAAGGCAATTATACAGAAATGGAACAAAAAAATATTGATACTGGTATGGGCTTAGAACGTCTGGCTTGTGTTATGCAGGGTGTGGATAATTTATTTGAAGTTGACACTGTGCAGAATATTATGAAACATATTTCTAAAATTGCTAATGTAAATTATCATGAAAATCATAATACAGATGTATCTCTAAGAGTTATTACAGACCATATTCGTTCTACAACTTTTATGGTTGGTGATGGTGTATTGCCTTCTAATGAAGGCAGAGGCTATGTATTACGACGTTTGTTAAGACGTGCCGCACGTCATGGACGTATGATAGGCATTAAAGGAACTTTCTTGCATGAAGTCTGTGATACAGTAATTCAAGAAAATAAATTAGCTTATCCGGAACTTGAGGAAAAAAGAAATTACATCAAGAAAATTATTAAAGTTGAAGAAGAAGCTTTTGCCAAAACAATTGATAATGGTATGGAATTGTTATCAAATATTATGGACAAAGCAGAAACTAAAATATTATCTGGTGAAGATGTATTTAAATTAAGTGATACTTATGGATTCCCATTTGATTTGACTGTTGAAATTGCAGGCGAAAAAGGTTTTACTGTTGATGAAGATGGCTATCGTGCTTTAGTCAAAAAACAGCGTGAAACAGCAAAAGCTGATTATGCATCAAAAGCTAGTTCTTCATGGGCAGATAATAGTATGAAATTAGACTTGCCAAAAACGAAATTTGTTGGCTATGATAATTATGAAATATCTGCAAATATTTTAGCAATTCTGAAAAACGGCGAATTAGTACAGGCAGTTTCAGAAAACGATTCTGCTGTGATTGTATTAGATACAACGCCATTTTATGCTGAAAGTGGTGGTCAAGTTGCTGACCATGGTAAAATAATAACACAAGATTCTGTATTTAAAGTAACGGCTGTTACCAAGGACGAAGACGGACATTATTTGCATTTTGGCAACATGGAACAAGGCTTATTAGAAGTAAATTCTGTTGTCAATGCGAAAATTTGTAAAAAATTCAGAAATCATGTCATGAGAAATCACACAGTAGCGCATTTATTGCAGTCTGCACTTCGTCAAGTATTAGGCGACCATGTTCACCAAGCAGGACAGCTTGTTAATCATAAAGCTTGTCGTTTTGATTTCTCGCATTTTAATGCCATGACAAGTGATGAAATTCAGCAAGTTGAAAATTTAGTGAATCAATGGATTTTGCAAGCTATGCCTGTAGAAATTAATGAAATGCCAATTGAAGAAGCTAGAAAGCTCGGTGCAATGGCTTTGTTTGGTGAAAAATATGGTGATGTTGTTAGAGTTGTCAAAGCTGGTGATGTATCTATAGAATTTTGTGGCGGTACACATGTTGCGAATACGGCAAATATTGGCTTGTTTAGAATTATTTCAGAAAGTTCTGTTGCGTCTGGTGTTCGTAGAATTGAAGCGGTCACTGGTGAAGGGGTATTAAATTTATTAAATGATTTGCAGGGCTTAATTCAAGAAAGTGCAAAAATCTTGAAATTAAATAATACAGCAGAGTTGCCAACAAGATGTCTGTCACTAACAGCGCAATTAAAAGAATTTGAAAAAACTGTTGAAACATTACGGCAGAAAATGGCAGGCAGTGCAATTGATGATATTTTGAAACAAGCAAAAGAATATCAAGGTGTACAGATTGTTGCGTCAAAAGTGCAGGGTGCAGGAGCTGATTTATTACGCAAAATGGGTGACCAGATAAAAAATAAAAATACAGATAATGCATTAATTGCTATATTAGCCGGTGTTGGAGCTGACAAAGGACAGTTATATTGCATTTGTACGAAAAATGCTGTTGCAAAAGGCGCACACGCCGGAAAAATTGTTCAGAAAATTGCCATGCTGACACAAGGCAAAGGCGGTGGCAGACCAGATAATGCAATGGCAGGTATTGGCAAATTAGAATTGCTTGATCATGCATTGCAAGAACTGGAATCTGTTGTTGCTGAATTTATGAAATAAAAAGGAGAATTTTTATCATGAATCAAGATTGTTTATTCTGTAAGATTATTGCCGGTGAAATTCCATCAGCGAAAGTCTATGAAGATGATTTTGTCTATGCGTTCAAAGATATTGAACCCATTGCGCCAGTGCATTATTTATTTGTGCCGAAAACGCATATTTGCTGTGCAAAAAAAATTAATGCCGAAAATTCAAGTTATATCGCAAAAATTTTTGAGGCTATCGCAAAAGTTTCTGAAAGTGAAAATCTGGAAAGCTATCGTGTGATTAATAACTGTGGCGAAGATGCCGGTCAAAGTGTAATGCATTTGCATTTTCATGTGGTTGCAGGCAAAAAAATGGGCTGGGGCAAGCAATCTCTTGGTTGAGGAGGTTTTCAATGGCTGAATTTTATGAAATGCAAATTGCAGGGCTTACCAGAAAATTAAAAAAATGCCCTGTGAATGAGAATTTAGAAATTGGGGCTTTTATCATGTTTTCTGATGTAGAAGTTACTGTGAAAAGTGCAGAAGCTTTGCTTGCAAAAGTACCAGAATTTGATGTTTTGCTTACAGCAGAAAGCAAAGGCATTCCGTTAGCGTATGAAATGGCTAGACAAAGTGGGAAAAATTATGTTGTCGCAAGAAAATCTGTAAAATTATATATGCAAGATGTTGTTTCTGTAAATGTCAAATCTATTACAACAGAACAGGAACAAGTATTATATCTTGATGGTGAAAAAGCAGATTTATTAAAAAATAAAAAAGTACTAATTGTAGATGATGTGATTAGTACTGGTGAATCACTTCGGGCATTAGAATATTTAGTACAGAAAGCAAATGGCATTGTCGCAGGAAAAGCAGCTGTACTTGCTGAAGGTGACGCTTCTGAAAGAAATGATATTATTTTTCTTGAAAAATTGCCGTTGTTTTTTAAAAATTTAAATTTATCAAAATGAAACGACCAGCTATTTATATTGGATTTTTATATATACTTGGTTTAATTACAGCATCAATTGTGATAGAACAGTTCCGGATTGTTGCTTGTGTTATGATGATAATATTAGCAATCGTTCTGTTGTTAATAAATAAAAAAATCTGGAAATATGTACTATTCAGCACGCTGTCATGTGTGATAGCGTGCTGTAGTTATTGGCACTGTGAAAATATGATAATAAAAAATCAAGTAAATTATATTGGAAAGGAAGTTGTTTTTACTGGGAATATTGCTAGTCAAATAATTTATGATTCTGGTTATGCAGAATATATTTTAACAGGCTATTTTCAAGATGATAATATAAAAGCAAATATAAAATTATTCTGCGAGAATCAAGATTTAAATTATGGTGATGAAATTATAATTTCAGGTGTTGCTCAGAAAATTCAGTCAAATTATATTTTTGACAGCGAAACATATTATCAGGCAAAACAGATTTTTTTAGAATTTGATATTACAACAGAAATTTTAGAAATAAATGTTTCAGAATATAAAACGCTTAAAAATATCATTTATAATTGGCGAGCGAATATGACAGAAAAAATTTTGTCACATATGGATAGTGAAGCAGGTGCAATGCTAACTGGTATGCTATTTGGTGATAAATCCAGTATGCGTTATGCAACGAAAAAAGCTTTATATAGAACAGGAATCGGGCATATTTTAGCAGTATCTGGCTTACATTTGGATTTTCTTGCTGGCTGTGTGTTATTTTTATTAAAAAAATGCAAAGTCGGCAGAAAATTAAGCTTTTTAATTATTATGCTTGTATGCAGTGGATTTGTACTCTGTGCAGGAGAAACTGTCTCTGTGAAACGTGCCTGTATTATGATTTTGCTTTCACAAGGCGCAAGAATTGTATTTCGTGAAACAGATAACTTGAATAATTTGGCAATTGCTATGTTAGTTCTAGGGATTGAAAATCCGTTTGTAATATATAATTCTGGATTTTGGCTATCCTGTGCCGGAGCATTAGGTATTGCTGTTGTTGCAAATTTTATGACGGAAGAAATAAAAATTTTTGAAAATAAAATAATATTAAATAAAATTTTTAAAAATTTGTTATTTTTCTGCTGGGTATTTGTGATTTTATTGCCTGTTAGTGCTTTTTATTTTAGAGAAATTTCTCTTATTTCGCCATTAAGTAATCTATTACTTGTGCCTGTTTGTATGATAAGTTTAATACTAGGCTTTATTGCTATTATATTTGGCTGTCATGGCTTAATTGCAGAAGTATGTTTTTCAGGTGCAAATATATTCAATAATTTGATTTTAAAAATTTCGGATTGGTTAGCAAATTTTTCTTGGACATATGCAAGTACAGACAGTGAAATATTATTATTTTTATTAATTTCTGGAATGATTTTAGTAATTTTATGTCAGGTGTGTTTGAAAAATAAAATATTCACAAGTGTTTCTGTGATAATTGTTTTTATTATAACAGGTGTTTTTGTAAATATAGAAAATTTGTTACAAGCACAAGATTTAAAAATTGCTGTTTTAGGTACTGGAAAAAATTGTTTGGTTGCCGTGAGAAAGGGAACAGAGGCTGTTTTAATTGATATATCGGGAAATCATCAAAATGCAAATTATGCGTCTGTGTATCTTGAAGAAAAAGGCGTTGAAAAATTACAGGCTTTGTATTTATGTAATTTAAATGAAAAAAATATGATGAATTATAATAAATATTTAAATTATCCCAAACCAGAAAAAATATATACAATGCAAGAATTAGAAAATTTTGAAGTAATACAAAAGCAAGAGTTATTGTTTCATGGAGCGTTGTTAGTAATTGAACAAGATAAATTAAAGATAGAATATGAAAATAAAATTTTTATCTGTACTAATGAAAAGAAAGTGTTTTCTGACATACCGGATATATTAGTAATTTATGGGAAAAGTGAAAATGTGCAGTCAGATTGCGGAATTTTAATTATTTTAGATGAGAATAGCTGTTATGAGAAAAATAATTATAGCTATATCGGCGAAAATAATCTGGAAATTATAATTTCAGAAAATGGCAAATGCCAAGTAAGGAGATTATATGGCGATTCTTGATGCAAAAGGTTTGCGTGAACAAATAAAAAATAAACTTGCAAATGTATATTATTTTTATGGCAGTGATATTCTTGCCGTAGAGGATTGTACAAAGAAAGTTTTGAAAGTGATTGGTGGTCTGGAAGTTGTTACTAAATTAGATGGACGAAATTTAGACTTTCATCAGCTTGCAGATGAAATAGAGTTTTGTCCAATGTTTGCAGAATATAATTGCATTTATATTCATGATTGTAATATGGAGCTTTTAAAAGAATCTGAAAGAAAAATGCTATTGCAAATCGTGAAACAAGTACCTGAACAGACTGTATTGGTATTTGATGTGACGGGTTTTGATATTTACGGCGGTAAAACTGGTAAAAATAAAAAGCCCACAGCACAAAATAAAAAATTAATTGATTATATTGCGAAAAATGGCATTGTTTGTTGTTTAGAATCTAAAAATATTTCACAGCTTGCAACGGAGATTGTTGCCAAAGTAAAAAAACAAGGCTGTATGATAGAACGTAATATTGCACAACTGTTGGCAATGCAATGTAATTGTCAGAGTTTATTAATTCAGCAAGAAATTGATAAACTCTGTGCCTTTGTAAACGGCGGTTTGATTACAGAACAAATCATAAAAGATATGGTTGTGCCACAGTTGGAAACAACAGTTTATATGCTGACAAATGCTGTGTTAAAATATAAAACAGCAGAGGCAATCCATGCAGTTAAAGATTTGTTAGCATTACAAATGGAAATGCCGTATTTAATGGCGATTATTTCTAATAGTTTTATTGATATGCAAAGAGCTTGTTCTGCCAGACAGAATGGTAAGACTGTGCAAGATGTTATGCATGATTTTGGTTATCAGTTTAGTTTTGCTGTAGAACGCAGTTTTAGAGACAGTATGGGCGAATCTCTGGAGCATATTGCAAAATGTTTGAATTTGCTTTGTCATGCACAAGCCAAAATGTATTCCGGTGCAGTTGATGACAGAGTGTTATTTGAAAAAACTGTAATTGCAATGCTGGAAAGATAATTTTTAAACAAGAGGTGATGAATTTGCTTCAGATTAAACAGGCAATTATTGTAGAAGGAAAATATGATAAAATTAAGCTTGCGTCTCTGGTGAAAGCGGTAATTATTCAGACAAATGGTTTTCAGATTTATAAAAATCAGGAATTATTGGAATTAATTAGATATTATGCTCGTACAACTGGAATTATAATTTTAACAGATTCGGATAGAGCTGGTTTTCAAATTAGAAATTATATTAAGGGTGCTGTTTCAGAGGGAAATATTAAAAATATTTATATTCCGGATATTTTCGGAAAAGAAAAACGAAAAATAAAACAATCCGCAGAAGGAAAATTAGGTGTTGAGGGGATAGATGCTAAAATTTTGCGTGAAGCATTTCAAAAAGCTGGTGTTCTCACAGAAGAAAAAATATCTGGTGAAGTAATTACAAAATTAGATTTATATCTTGCCGGATTGAATGGCTCGCAGAATAGTGCTTTGAAACGCCGTGAACTGCAAAAAAAATTAAATTTGCCGGAATTATTATCTGCAACAAGTTTATTGGAAGTGCTAAATTCTATGATGACAAAAGAAGAATTTTGGAATATGCTAAATGAGGTTTGATATTATGCAGTTGGCATCATTGAGTTTTTTATTATTAGGATTGCCGTTATTATTGCTGATTTATTATTGCATTCCAGAAAAATACAAGCAAGTTTATTTGTTATTTAGTAGTTTATTATTATACAGTTGGGGAAGTTGGCTAAAGTTATTTTTTTTAATAGGATTTGTTTGCTATGATTATATTGTAGGAATTATTATTGAAAAATGTAAGCGTAAAAAATTACTATGCAGTAATATATTATTATGTTCTGTTATATTGCAAGTGGCGGAAATGGTTTGGATTCGCAATGTGACAAAAATTTATTATCAAGATTATATATTTTTAATTGGCATTGCAGTATATACGCTACAGGGATTAGGCTATTTAATCGGCGTTTATAGAAATAAATTTCCGGCAGAAATGAATTTTATTCGGTTAGGTGTGTATTTTATGTTATTTCCGATTTTGTTTGCAGGACCTGTATTTTCCTATGAAGAATATAGAAAACAGTCGGAACATAAAAAAATAAATATTATTGCATTAAGTGATGGTTTAAGTATATTTATCAGAGGGTTAGCAGAAAAAGTTGTGCTTGCAGATACGTTCGGGTATATTTTTAAAGAATTAAAACAGATTTCACCCGAAGCTATGAGTATGCTAACAGCTTGGTTAATTACAATTGTATTTTCTATGTATTTATATTTTGAATTGCTTGGTTATTCTGAAATGGCAAGAGGTCTCGGAAAATGTTTTGGCTATGAATTGCCTAAAAATTTCAGTCACCCGTTTTTTACTTCAAGTATTACGGCTTTTATGCAGAGTTGGAATATTACGCTTGTATTATGGTTTCAAGATAATTTTATGCATTTCTTGTTTCAGGATAATTTAAAAAATAATAAATGCAAATATTATCTTGGCTTAATTTTTATG
>CAMWHN010000070.1 GCA_947174085.1 uncultured Ruminococcus sp. | reverse complement strand
CCTTTCGAGTTTTCAAAAAATTTTAATAAAACCGTAGAATAAAATTACATTCTCCGGTTTTTAGAATATTATTCTTTTACAGCATCAAAACCATGTTGCAAATCTTCCAGAATATCATCAATATGTTCTGTACCAATAGACAATCTAATTGTATTTGGCTTAATACCTGCACTTAATAATTCTTGTTCATTCATTTGGGAATGCGTTGTTGACGCAGGGTGAATCACAAGGGATTTCACATCTGCAACATTTGCCAACAGAGAGAATAATTCTAAACTTTCAGTAAATTTCTTTGCTTTTTCAGCGTCACCTTTTAATTCAAACGTGAAAATAGATGCCGCACCATTTGGGAAATATTCAGAATATAATTCTTTTTGTCTGCCTGTTGCTAAAGATGGGTGATTTACGTTTTCTACTTGTGGGTGATTTTTCAAGAAATTCACAACTTTTAAAGCATTTTCTACATGACGTTCTAATCTTAGTGACAAAGTTTCCAGTCCCTGTAATAACAAGAATGAATTAAACGGTGAAATTGTTGCGCCTTGGTCTCTCATAAGTGTTGTTCTTAATTTTAAAATATAGGCAAGATTTCCGCAAGCTTCTGTGAAAATAACACCATGATAAGACGGATTGGGCTTTGATAAGCTTGGGAATTTATCATTTTGCGCCCAATCGAATTTACCAGAATCGATTACAACACCACCCATAACTGTACCATGACCGCCAATAAATTTTGTTGCAGAGTGTACAACAATATCAGCTCCATATTCGATAGGTCTTAATAAATATGGTGTTGCAAATGTATTATCTACAATCAACGGAATGCCATGTTTATGAGCGATTTCAGCAATCGCTTTTAAATCAATGACATCAGAATTTGGATTGCCAAGCGTTTCAGCATATAATAATTTTGTATTTTCCTGAATGGCTTTCTCAAAATTTTCAGGGTCAGACGGGTCAACAAAAGTTGTTGTTAAGCCCTGTTCAACGAGTGTATTTGCAAATAAATTATACGTTCCGCCATATAAATTAGTAGAAGAAACAATATGGTCACCAGCTACTGCAATATTTTGAACTGCATAAGTAATCGCAGCAGAACCAGATGCTGTTGCTAATGCTCCTGCACCGCCCTCTAATGCACAAATACGCTGTTCAAATACATCTGAAGTTGGATTCATTAAGCGAGTGTAAATATTTCCGCCCTCTGTTAAAGCAAATCTTCCGGCAGCCGTTGCAGAATCTTTAAAAACATAAGAAGTCGTTGCATAAATCGGTACGGCTCTGGCATCAGTAGCAGAGTCTGGTGTTTCTTGTCCGGCATGGAGCTGAATCGTTTCAAATTTATAATTCTTGTTCATAAAAAATATTCTCCTTTTGAGTTTGTTTAAATCTTATTAAATCAATATGTAAACTATGATTTTAATATTATTATAGCATAGTTTGTCTGATTTGTCAAGTGAATTTTTAAATTATTTTATCCTCTTTCAGCAAGAAGCCCCACCTTTGTAGGCGGGGGAGGTTCTTTTATTCATATTAATAAAAAGTTGCAACTTCTTGTTCTGGTGCATTTGTTAAAATAATATTCTGTATTTTCAAGACAGGTCCTTTGCCTTGATAAAGCTTATGATGCTGAATAGAAATATTTGCCGTTAAGCGAACCCATTGCCGAGTATCAAACATTTGTGCTTTATCCCATTCGCAGACAAGCCAACAATACTGAATATCTTCTACACAGCAAGTCATAACATGACGACCGCCCGCAAATGTATTTTTAGGAAATTTCTTATCTCTCACAACAGCCGCACGGAATGTTATATTTTTGCCGTGATATTTTTCAGGTTCTTCCATAATATCCCGATAAAATAACGCATAATCTTCATCATTAATTATAATTTCATCAGCATGAATATCAAATGGCAATGGGTCTTGAATATCATCATAGGCAACTTCACCATCTGTTGTTTCATAAGCAATTTGTGTACGCCGGCTAATTCCTCTTACAATCTTGTGAAATTCTAATTGATTCATAGTATTTTTATCAAAGCGATTAAATACAACTAATTCACTGACATTAATTTTATCAACAACAAGACTGCGCATATTAGCATTATAATTCAGAAACGTTCCGGAATCTATAAAACACATAGCTTGATAAACAGCCCAATCCATTGGCAAATTTTCAAATAAATCATTAATAGTCCACATGCCGTTATATTCCAGAACAACTCTAGTTGCACCAGTTTCTTTCAAAATTTTTTTCAGATTTTCCTCGTTAAAATCTTCTTGTTCTTCAATTACACGCTGAATAATATTTGCTTTTTTGGGATAACGTGACTCGTCATATTCTTCTATCCCTTCTTCACAGAGCAAGAGCAAAGTTTTTTCACCGTTATTAAAACGCTTATCTTCTAGTGTTTCCTGAATAAATTTTGTTTTACCGCCCTCTAAAAAGCCGACAAATAAATATACGGGAATATCTTCTATTTCTTGATTTGGCATAAAAAATCCTCCTTTATGATAAAAACTGCTAAGAGGGTGCAAAATTTACACCCTCTTGAATAACAGAATTATTCTGCATGGAATAATTTTGCAATTGCAGATTCGTTAATTTTAGAACCAATGACACAAAGTCTACCAGTTGTGGCAGGGCTTCCATGGCGAACATCTGGAGCATTCGGCACATAATCATAATGAATCCATTGCCCATCTGTACCGGCAACAATACCCTTCGCACGAAGAATCATGCCATAAGTTTCAGAATCTTCTAAAGCTTCTAAAGCAGATTGAATTTCTTCTACTGTGTATTGTCTAGCCGTTTCTGTTCCCCAACTTGTAAACACTTCGTCAGCGTGATGATGGTGATGATGTTCATGACAACAATGCTCATGTTCCTCATGGTCGTGATGGTGATGTTCATGACAACAGTCTTCATGTTCTTCATGGTCGTGATGATGTTCATGACAGCAGTTTTCATGTTCTTCATGGTCATGATGATGATGTTCATGTTCTTCATGGTCATGATGATGATGTTCATGTTCTTCGTGGTCATGATGATGATGTTCATGATGCGTTTCTTCTTCCAGTAAAGATTTTAATTCATCATCAAGTGTATTTTTTTGTGTCATAGCTTCTGTCAGCTGTGCGCCTGTGAGTTTATCCCAATCAGTTGTTACAATCGGAGCAGTTGGATTTTTGTCACGCAAACGCTTTACACAGTCATCTAGCTTGTCTTGTTGTAAGCCCTGTGTGTGACTTAAAATTAAGCAACTTGCATAGGTAATTTGATTATCAAAAAATTCACCGAAATTTTTCTGATACATCTTGCATTTTTTTGCATCTACTACAGTTGTAAAGCCATCAAGCTCTACATCATGCATTTCTAAATTTTGAACAGCCCGAATCACATCACTCAGCTTGCCAACGCCGGACGGTTCAATTAAAATTCTGTCAGGGTGATACTGGTCAAGTACTTTCTGCAAAGCCTCTCCAAAATCGCCTACTAACGAACAGCAGATACAACCGGAGTTCATTTCTGTAATTTCCACACCGGCATCTTGCAAGAAACCGCCATCAATGCCAATTTGTCCAAATTCGTTTTCAATCAAAACAAGCTTTTCATTCTGGTAAGCTTCTGCAATCAGCTTTTTAATCAAAGTTGTTTTTCCTGCACCCAGAAACCCTGAAAAGATAGTAATTTTTGTCATGCATTACACACTTCTTTCTCTCAAAATTTACAGCCGGAGCTGTCTTATTTATTAGTATAGCACTTTTTTTAAAAACTTGCAAGAGGAGAATTAAAATTTTCTAGATTTTATCACAAAATTTATGGCAAAATTTAATATTCTGTAAGCCAATGCAACAAAAGGGCTGATTTTCAGCCCTTTCCTATTTATCAAATATTTATTGATTTTTATTTTTCTGGTAAATATAATATAAGCCTTTTAATAATAAATCATCATCTAAAATAATTTCTTTCTGACATAACGGAACAATTAAACTTGCTAAACCTCCTGTTGCAATGACTGTACAAGAGGCATTTAATTCCTGTTCGATTCTGGAAATCATGCCGTCTAAAGCGCAAGCCGTACCGTACATGATACCGCTTTTCATACATTCAACAGTATTACTGCCAATAATTTTTTTAGGCGGTTCAAAGCTAATTTTCGGGAGCTGTGATGTACGATTCACAAGCGCATCTGTTGAAACAGACATACCTGTCATGATAACACCGCCGATATATTGCTTTTTATGATTAATTACTGACAAAGTTGTAGCTGTTCCCATGTCAATAATAATCATAGGCACTGGATATTCCTGTAATCCTGCAACAGCGTCTACGACTAAATCACTTCCCAATTGTGCCGGATTGTCTATTACAATGCTTAATCCTGTTTTGATTCCAGATT
This sequence comes from uncultured Ruminococcus sp., assembly GCA_947174085.1. Taxonomy (GTDB): domain Bacteria; phylum Bacillota; class Clostridia; order Oscillospirales; family Ruminococcaceae; genus UBA3855. Next base: position 4,804 of record CAMWHN010000070.1, on the reverse strand, counting down.
TGATAATCATGACATGCTTACCAGTATATTTTTCAACGGCTTCTTTTAGAGTTGCCGTCACAGAAGGGACTACAGACGAAATAATAGCATCATCAATTAGATTTTTATTAATATTATGCATATCTAGAGCTGTTTTAATTCCAGAAGCATATTCTAAAGCCGTTGCCTGTTGATTAGTAGATAATCTTTCACGAAAAACTATTTTATTATTATCAAAACAGCCTAATACAATATTCGTATTGCCAACATCAATTGCTAATAGCATAAATTTTCACCTGCTTTTATAAAATGGTTTCTGCATGTCTTGTCACATGACAACCGACATTCACAGCAACAGGCAAGCCAGCTATATGTGTTGCACCTTCTTCAATATTGACATATAAAGCCGTTACTGTACCGCCGAAGCCTTGTGCGCCAATGCCTAATTGATTAATATTTTCCAGCATTTTAGATTCTAATTCTGCATACAAAGGCTTTGGATTTCTAATATTTGCATCACGACAAAGTGCTTTTTTTGCTAATAATGCACATTCTTCAAAATTACCGCCAATGCCAACACCAACAACAATTGGCGGACAAGGATTGCTACCGGCTTTTGCAATGCAATCTGTCACATACTGAATAATATCATCATGACTAACAGCAGGTGTCATCATTTTAAGCTGTGACATATTTTCACTGCCGAACCCTTTGGGACAGACAGTAATTTTAATTTGTTCGCCCTCTACTAGTTCCAAATGCAAAACAGCCGGTGTATTATTTTTGGTATTCACACGTTCCAAAGGGTCACCCACAACAGAACATCTTAAATAACCCTCTGTATAGCCTTTTGCAACACCGGCATTGACAGCCTCCCGAAGTGTTCCGCCTGTGATATGCACATCTTGCCCGAGTTCTACAAATACAACAGTCATACCAGTATCTTGACAAATCGGAAAATTTTCTTCTTTTGCGACTCTCAAATTTGCAATTAAATCATCAAATACCGCTTTTGCAACGGGTGATTCTTCTGATTCAGCGCATTCTAAAATTTTATTTTCTAAATTTTTTGGCAGAATTTTATTTGCCTGAATGCAAAGCTTTGCCACTGCGTTAGTAATTTCCTGTGTTGTAATTTCTCGCATAATTATCAACTCTTTTCTAAATAATCAAATAATTTTTCCGTTTATCATAACCCAACTAGGGTCATTCATGATATTTAACGGGTCGTCTTTAAATAATACTAAATCTGCATCTAAACCAACAGCAATTCTGCCAATTTTATCTGCTACGCCTAACATATCCGCCGGTTCAGAAGTCAATGCTTTGAGTGCTATTTCTCTAGGCAAACCGCCTTTAACCGCAAGAGAAGCTGACAATGGCAAATATTGTATTGGTACTTCTGGGTGGTCTGTACAAATAGCAATTTTCACACCGTTTTTATGCAAAATACTAGCATTTGCTAATTCTAAATTTTTCATTTCGGGCTTACATCTATCACAGATTACAGGACCTATAATCATAGATAATCCCCATTCGCCAAATAAATCTGCTGACAGATGCGCACCAGTGCCATGAATAATTACAAATTCTAAGCCAAATTCTTTACAAATTCTAACTGCTGTGCAAATATCATCTGCTCTGTGACAATGAAAATGTGCTTTCATATTGCCATGTAGTAACGGCAATAACGCTTCACATTTGGCATCATATTCCGGTGGTTCTTCTTCGTCAGGGTGTTCTTCAAAACGCTGTAATCGTTCAGAATATAATTTTGCTTTTTGCAAACCTTCTCGAATTAATGCTACAGTTGCCATTCTAGTAACAGGCATTTCATCACGACTACTATAAGTAGATTTAGGATTTTCACCAAGTGCAAACTTCATGCCACAAGCTTTGATTGCCATTTCGTCAACACATCTGCCATAAGTTTTCATGAGCAACATTTCACCACCACAGGCATTTGCACTCCCAGCAGATACTACTACAGAAGTAATGCCCTGTTTACGAGCTTCTTCAAAACATCTGTCATACGGATTAATACCGTCAATAGCTCTTAGCTGTGGTGTGAACGGGTCTGAAATTTCGTTGCAGTCATCACCCTCAAAATCAATACCATTTTCAATAATGCCCAAATGCGTATGCGCATCAATAAACCCTGGGAAAAGCTGACCGCCATTAGCATTTATATCCTCACTAGTAACAACTTCCGGCTTGCCCTGTTCTACAGCAATAATTTTGCCGTTTTTTATCTCCACATAGCCATAGAAATGCATATCTTCTGTCATAGAATAAATCTCTGCATTATAAATTATCATAAAATTTACTTCTCCTCAAAATCTAGCACATTTATCATATTCTGTACTGTAACATTCACACTGTGAGAAGCGTCAATTATTTTAGTACAATGTTTTTTATAAATTACATAGCGTTCTTCATAGAGTTTCTGTAATTGCTGTCGAGTACTTTTTTTTACAATTGGTCTGTCTGAATCAGCAATTCTAAAATAACATGTTCTGAATGGCACATCTAATAAAATTACTTCTCCTGTTTTTCTGGCAATATTGGCATTTACTTCACGCAACATTGCGCCACCTCCACAAGCAATAACGCCCTCATGAGTTGCTAAATCCTGAACGGCTTTTGTTTCTAAATCACGAAAATAATTTTCGCCAAATTTTTCAAAAATTTCAGGAATTGTCATGCTAGCTTGCTGTTCTATATAACTATCCATGTCAATAAAATTGCAATTTAATTTTTGTGCGAGTTTCACACCGATTGTACTTTTTCCACAACCCATGAACCCACATAGAAAAATTGTCATGTGATTACTCCTTTACTGGAAATAATTGATTAATTTCCTGCTCCATGTCTGAAATTAATTTCTGAATATCTTCTAAATTATATCTACTATTATCCCAAATTTCATGCGCTCTCACAGCTTGCCAAACTAACATAGCTGAACCGCCAACTGCTTTTTTCACAAAAGATTTTGCTTTTTTCACGAGCAGAGTTTCTGTTGGGTTATAAATCACATCAAAAATATTACTAGATTTTTGAATTAAATTATCACTCACTGGACAAGCATTGATATTCGGATACATGCCAACCGGACTAGCATTCATGATAAAATCAAAATTTTCATCTAATTTATCTGCTTGTGCAATGCGAATATTAGCATTCTGATAATTTTGGCACAATTCTTCTTTGAGAGCATTGGCTCTGTTCTGATTGGGTTCTGAAATCGTTAAATCAGCTCCATGAATCACAGCTTCTGTTGCCATCATTCTACCAACACCACCACAGCCAATTAATAACACTTTTCCATCTAATGGCATATTTTTTACACTTCTTAGAAAGCCGTCACAGTCTGTATTATAACCATAACTTCTGCCGTCACTTGTCGTTGCAACGCAATTCACAGCAGAATATCTCTGTGCTGTTTCATCTAATTCTTGCATATAGGCAAGCATATCTGTTTTATACGGAATTGTAATATTAAAGCCTTTTAATTTTTTCAATTCCGGTATCATTTCCGCAAGCTGTTCTGGTGGAAATTCTGTTAAAGTATATTCTGCTTTGCGATTTGCTAACGCAAATAATCTTTCGTGAATCCACGGTGACATAGAATGCCCCAACGGATAGCCTATTAATGTATATTTCATTTAAAAACCTCCATGATAGTATTACTTACTTATCATAGCATATTTTAAAAAAAAATACAAGTAGTTAGTTGCAATTTTTTAGTTTTTATTTTGTATTGACAAATAAAATATAATATGCTATGCTAAATATATAAATTTTAAAAAGGAGCTGATTTTTTATGAAAAAAATTCTTATTTCATTGGCTTTCAGTTTGGGATTATTATTAACAGGCTGTGTAAAAACAACACCAACAAATTCTGTACCAATCAAAGATTATAATCCTACAGAAAATTATGACTTAACACTTTGTTGCATGAAATTAGGCAAAGCTGACGGCATGGTCATTCAAACAGAAAATCATACTGTTGTCATTGACTGTGGTGAAAAAAGCGATGGCAGTAAAATAAGACGTTGTTTGACAGCTTTAGGAGTAGAAAAAATAGATTATATGATTTTAACCCATTATGACCAAGACCATATCGGCGGTGCATCTAAAGTAATTAAATATTTTGATGTTGCACATGTCCTTGCTCCAGACTATGAACACAATAATAGCAGTGAATTTCAGAAACTTTCTGAAACCATGCAGGAAAAAAATCTTGATTTTGAATTTATCACAGAAGATACTGCTATTACACTAGATGACGCTGAATTTGATATTTATCCCTGTCAAGCAAATTCTTACAAAGAGGGCGATGATAATAATTATTCTTTAGTGACAAAACTGTATCATCATGATAATATTTTTCTGTTCACAGCTGATGCTATGTATGAACGCTTACAGGAAATTATGGACATTGGGGACTGTACGTTCTTAAAAGAACCCTATCACGGCAGAGAAATTGCAAATTTAAGTAATTTTTTAGACGCTGTCACACCTGAATATGCTGTGATTTCTACTTCAGAAGAATATCTTGCCGACAGTACACTTGCAGAATTTGAAAAGCGTAATATTCAGACTTATATTACCTATCAGGACGGCAATATGCAATTTCTAAGTGACGGCACAACACTTCAAGTAACAACTGGTATTGAATATCCGAAATTAAATTCTGATTCTGATGATGAAGATTTAGAAAATTCAGCAGATTCACTAAATTAAAAATTTATTTTTGTGATTAATAACAAATTTAATGACTTTAAGAAAATTCTTGTCAGATTTTCTTAAAGTCATTTGTAT
>CAMWHN010000069.1 GCA_947174085.1 uncultured Ruminococcus sp. | reverse complement strand
CTGGTAACAGGGGATATTCATGGTTTGCGTGATATACAAGATTTAGAAAGATTATCAATTGCATATCAAGAAGTATTTGATACATTGTCAAAAGAAGATTATTTAATTATTACTGGAGATTTCGGCTTAATATGGGACAGTTCTATTGAAGAAATTCGGCTGTTGCAATGGCTGGAAGAACGTAATTTTACAACTTTATTTGTTGACGGAAATCATGAAAATTTTGATTTACTTGAATTATTATACCCTGTTGAAAACTGGAAAGGCGGAAAAATCCGCCGAATTTCTCAAAGTGTCATACAGTTAATGCGAGGACAAATATTTGAAATTGACGGCAAAAGTTTTTTTACAATGGGAGGCGCAGAAAGCCATGATAAACCATTTCGGGTACAAGGCATTAGCTGGTGGCAACAGGAACTCCCAAACAAAAAAGAAATGCAGGAAGCAAGAGCAAATTTATTAGGACATCGCTTCCAAGTGGATTATGTGATTACACATTGTTTGCCGACAAGTATTCAGCATACATTATTTGGCGATAATTCTATTTATCCGGATAATATATTAACAGATTTTCTGGAAGAAGTCGCTTGTAAATTAAATTATGAACATTGGTATTGTGGGCATTATCATCATGATGGGACAATTATGACAAATCCAAAAATGCATATTATTTACAGAAAGGTGAAATTACTTTGAACTATTTTCTGGAAACAATCGGCAAGAAATTTCATTTATCTGGTAATTTACTAGATAGTAAATTGCTTACAAACGGCGGTATTCATGATAGCTATCAAGTAATCTATTTAAATCCTGATTTTACAAAAAAATATTATATTTTTCAAAAAATGAATCGCATAGCGTTTCAAAATCCAGAAATTATGATGCAAAATATTGCAGTAGTAGCAAATTATTTAAAAAATAATTATCCGGATATGCAGATTTTAGAATTTTATCAGACAGAAAATCAAAATTATTTTTATCAGAATTTTCGTGTGATGAATTTCATACAAGGCGAAAATATGCGAATCTGTAATAATTTAGTACAAATTCAGCAAGCAGGGAAAGCATTTGGACAATTTCACGCAAGATTATCTGGCTTAGATAGCACTAAATTAAAACAAACAATTCCAAATTTTCATGCGACACCAGAATATATGAAAAAATTAAAACTTTTTGAGAATCAAAATTTACCGGAGCTGAAAATTTTAGAATCTATGCAAGAGCGAGCTTGCGAAATTTTTAATTTTTATCAAAATAAAAAATTGCCATTTAGAATTGTTCATAATGACATGAAATGCAGTAATTTATTATTTCATAAATTTACTGGGAAAGCAATTGTCATTGATTGGGATACGATTAGTAATGGCATGTTAGTTTATGATTTTGGTGACGCTGTGAGGTCATTTGCTTCAAAAACAGTTTCAGATGATTTAAATTTTAATGCAATTGGCATTGATTTACAGAAATTTCAGGCTTTTGCAACAGGCTATTTACAGGAAACAAAAAATTTTTTGACACCAGAAGAAAAGTCTGTATTAGTACAAGCTGTTTTTACTGTGACTGTAGAATTGGCAACGAGATATTTACTAGATTATTTACAGGGAAATATCTATTTTAAAATTTCTTATCCGGAGCATAATTTAATTAGGGCAAGAAATCAAATAGAATTAGCAAAAAATATTTCTGCAAATGCAAAAGCAATGCAGGAAATTATTTTAAATATTATTTAATTCAGGAGGTTTTTATTATGGAATTAATAAAAGCAATCACAGAACGTCGGAGTATTAGAAACTATACAAATCAGCCTGTGGCACAGGAAGATTTACAAAAAATAATAGAAGCTGTGCGTTTTGCGCCGTCTTGGAAAAATTCGCAGACAGCGAAATATTATGCAATTTTAAATCCAGAGCTGAAAAATCAAATTGCAGAACAGGGAACTTGTGATTTTTCTAAAAACAAGTTAAATATTCAAAATGCGCCGGCATTGGTAGTATTAACAACAATTAATGGAATTTCTGGTGCGGGTTTTGAAAAAGACGGCAATTTTAATCCGCATTGGCAGTCATTTGATGCCGGAATTGCTTGCCAGACGTTTTGTTTAACAGCACATGCATATGGTTTTGGAACTTTAATTATGGGCATTTTTGACGAGAGTAAAATTTCTGAAATGTTAAATTTACCGGAACAAGAGAGTATTTCTGCTTTAATTGCGATTGGCTATGCAAGTGAACAACCAGATGCACCAAAGCGTAAAGCAGTTGATGAAATTCTGCAAATTATTTGAAAATTCTATGAAAAGACTTGCTATTTTCTGCAAAGTATGTTAAAATAATAGCATGTATTTTTATAATAATTAGATTATTAGAGGTGCTATTATGGATTACTTTGCAGAACAGCTCGTCAAAAAAGAAAATACTACAAAAGACGATATGAAACGAGCTTGCATTATTATTATCGCAATTACAGTGATAATTATTTCAATTTTGCTAATATTCATGGGACTTACTATTGCAATTTTTTTATCTTTTGGTGCGATTTGGGCATTGTTTTATTTTCTAAAAATGCTTCGTGTCGAATATGAATATTCTTGTACCAATGGCATTTTAGATATAGATAAAATTTTAGGCAAGTCTAAACGCAAAGAAATGCTTAGCATTGAAGTTAAGAATTTTACTGTTTATGGCAAAGCAGGTACTTGTCCAGAAGAAGACGAAGATAATGCATTAGTAACATTTTCAGCCATTGGGATTTCTGTTAGTAATTCACAAGATGATGAAGAATATTATGCAGAATTTGAACACCCTGAATATGGCAAATGTTGTTTATATTTTACACCGAGTTCAGAATTGCGTTCTGTGATAGAGCCGTTTTTGCCCAGAGAATTAAAAATGAAAAAAAATAAATAGGAGGAAATTTTTTTGAATAATTTACTAGTCACGCCGGAACAAATGCAGATACTTGAAAAATTAACAGATAAATCGGGTATTTCTTATCAAGAAATGATGGAACAAGCCGGACATGCACTAGCAATGCAATTATTACTAGAATATCCAGATTGTCAGAAATTTTTATTTCTTGCCGGAACTGGCAACAATGGCGGTGATTGCTATGTAGCCGGATATTATTTGAAATTAAAAAATAAGCAAGTTGAAATCCTTGCGCCAATGGGTGAGCCAAAAACAGAAATTTCTAAAAATGCCTATCATAGAGTAATTAAAAATAACATTCCGGTCAAATCAGAACCGGATTATTTTTATGAACAGGCTGAAATTATAATAGATGGTTTATTTGGCACTGGTTTTCATGGTGAATTACCAGAAAATTTACAAAAATTATTAGTTACTAAAAAAAATCAAATTCATGTTGCTTGTGATATTCCCAGTGGTGCGAATGGTTTAACTGGTCAAGTCAGTGCAGGAACATTTCAAGCAGATTTGACTGTTACTTTTGGAGCTGAAAAATTTGGAATGAGTCAATATCCGTTAAGAACTTATTGCGGAAAGATTAAACTTGCAAATATTGGCATTCCAGAACAGGCGTTTTTAGAAATACAGCCAATTACAAGACTGGATTTAGAAAAAATAAAAAATAATTTGCCTGAACGCAAACCAGATGCTTATAAAAATCAATTCGGACATGTGTTAGCCGTTGCCGGAAGTTGTAGAATGCGTGGTGCATGTGTCTTAGCTGTAACAGCTTGTATGCGAACTGGTGCAGGATTAGTGACCTGTGCTTCTGCGGAACAGGTTTTATCTGCAATTGCTGTGCGTATGCCTGAAATCATGTGCTTGCCGTTAGAATTAGATACAAACGGATTTTTTTTGAATGATTTAAATAATCAGGAAATTTTGAGAAATCATTTGAAAAATAAACAAGCATTATTAATAGGCTGTGGCATGGGCGTGACGGAACAAACACAAAATTTGACAAAATTTTTATTATCTCAAAGCTCTTGTCCAGTAATTTTAGATGCAGATGGTCTTAATTGCGTAGCCTCTTGCATAGAATATGTACCGAGGGGACGAACTATCTTAACACCACATGCCGGAGAGGCTGGCAGATTATTAGGTATTACTACAGAAGAAGTCCAGAAAGACAGGTTTCATTCTGCAAAAAAATTAGCTGAATTAACTGGAGCTGTTGTCATTTTAAAAGGTGCAGGAACAATTGTTACAGACGGTGAACAAGTTGCAGTTTGTAATCAAGGCAATGCCGGTATGGCAAGGGCTGGCAGTGGTGATGTGTTAGCCGGTATGACAGCGTCCTTTGTAGCACAGGGGTTAGATTTATATCAATCTGCATGTACTGCTGTTATGTTACATGCCGCTGCCGGTGACAAAACTGCAAAAAATTTGCCATATCGCTATATGTTGCCACAAGATTTGATAGATTCTCTCAAGGATATTTTATAATAATTATCTGCAAAAATACAGGATACAGGAATTATTTTGCTTTATTTATTAATTTAATAATGAGGTGATTTCATGAATTGTATGCATTGTGTCAAGCGTATTTTTGCAGTAATTAGTTTACATGCATTCGTGCTAAGCACTGGTTGTACAGTCGTACAGACAACAACGGGAAAAGTTTCTAATCTCATGACTGGCGCATTCACAGCCGAAGTGACAATTACAAATGCTGATACAGAAAGTAAAGCTGTATTAACACGTTACGGCACAGACGCTTGGTGCGTGGTATTCAATGAGCCACAGACGCTTTCTGGTGTGCAGTTAGATTTTGTAGATGATGAAGTAAAAGCTTCTTACAAAGGGTTAGAATTTTCTGTCCCACAATCTGCACAGGCAATTAGAACAGAATTGCAAGATTTAATGGATATTATAGACGATATGGCATTAACTCCAGATTTAAACGGCAAATCAGACGAAGGAAAATTAATTTGTGATGGCGCAATTGATGAGGGGAATTATACACTCACTTTTACAGATACAGGCATTCCAGTAGAATTTTCTTTGCCATGTTATAATCTGGTTGTTATATTTGATAGTTTCAGTCAACAGGGAGCAACTTCACAAACGCCAACAGAAACATTTCAAACTGCAATACTGTCTGAAACGGTAATTGACAGTGGTGTTGAAATCGCAACAGAATCAGTTGCAGAAACAGACATACCAGAACAAGAAGCTAGCACAGAATCCGTTCCCGAACAACAAGAATAATGATAAAACCCGTCAGATTGGCTGACGGGTTTTTGTTTAATAATTTTGATAATAATCATCATTGTTATTATTGTTATTATTATTTTTATCAAGATTGACATGGTTGGAATTATTATTTGGCATGTTATAATTATTATTCTGATAAGGATTGTTTTGATAAGGCTGATTGTCATAAGGGTTATTTTGTGGTTGATTGTAATTATTATAATTATTATTATTGTAGTTGTTATTATCAAAAGGATTACCAAAGTTGTTATAATAGCCTGTTAATTCTTCTTCACTGGTAATGCTATAAGAAATCATTTTAGCTCTCATGCAAGTGTAAAATTCTGCCATAGTTGCTTCATAGTAAGGTGTCACAAATATAACACCAACAAAGCATGCAAGTAAGCCTAATAAATACCAGCCTATAAATGAAAATTGTAACATAAATAATTTCCATTTCTCACCGTTCATGGTTTGCTTAGAAATTTCCTGCGCACGTTCTTTTGATAAATCTGCATTTTCACTCATGAGATATGGCACAAGATAATATTCATAACTTTTGATAATTCCGGGGATAATAAGCAACAAAGACCAAAGAAATATTTGTAATTGTGTATTGAACATGACTTTTGCAGTTTTCTTGTAACGCCCGCCCTGAAAATTATCAAACAAATAACCAAAGTTTACATCACCAGTTCTTGCTTTGCAGAAAAATTTACATTCACCACATTTGACAATTCCGCCTAAGAATGCATAAATTGCTAATCCAACTATTGAAATAATGATTGTAACAATTAAGACTCCAATTAGCAAGCCAATGATATACCCCATAGATTCTGCTATACTTATGTCAGGCTGATAGGCATAGTCTGTTTGATAAGAATATTCTGTATTAGAATTATTTGTGAATCTAAGCCCATTGCTTCCCCCTGTGAGAATAGATGTTAGCAATGTAACACCGAATGCTGTCCAGTAGTAAGTTTTGAGCAAATTCCAAGCATTTTGCTTGAGCATGTTATTTGTCCACATATTAAAAAATCCTCCTAATCATGTATAATAATTTCATTGTAAAGCATATTTACAAATTTGTCAAGTGGTTTTTCATAATTTCTGCATACTAGTAAAAAATCAGCTTTTTTGGGTGAAAAATTTAGAGAAATATACTAGAGTAAAAATTTTAAAAATATACTTGTAAAATTTTTCAGAAACACTTGCATTTTAGAAAAAAATGCTGTATAATAGAAATAACGGATTAATCCGGTAAAAAAATTTAAATTTTTATTTAGGAGGATTTTAATTATGGCATTAGTTTCCGCTAAGGACATGCTGAACAAGGCTAGAGACGGCAAATATGCAGTTGGTCAGTTCAACATCAACAATCTCGAATGGACAAAGGCAATTTTACTCACAGCACAGGAATTGCAATCTCCTGTTATTTTAGGTGTATCTGAGGGTGCAGGAAAATACATGTGCGGTTACAAGACGATTGTAGGCATGATAAAGGGCATGCTGGAAGAATTAAATATTACTGTTCCAGTTGCATTACATCTTGACCACGGTTCTTTTGAGGGCGCAAAAGCTTGCATTAATGCAGGATTTTCTTCTGTTATGTTTGATGGCTCTCACTTGCCATTTGAAGAAAATGTTGACAAGACTACAAAATTAGTAAACACTTGTGAAGTATTGGGCATTTCTCTGGAAGCAGAAGTTGGCGCAATCGGTGGCGAAGAAGATGGCGTTGTTGGTAAGGGCGAATGTGCTGACCCAGACGAATGCAAGCAAGTTGCAGATTTAGGTGTGACTATGCTCGCCGCAGGTATTGGCAATATCCATGGCAAATATCCTGAAAATTGGGAAGGTTTAAGCTTTGAAACATTGGCAGCTATCAAAGAAAAAGTTGGTGATATGCCATTAGTTTTACACGGTGGCACAGGGATTCCGGCTGACCAGATTAAAAAAGCAATTTCTCTCGGTGTTGCGAAAATCAATGTGAATACAGAGTGTCAGCTTGCATTCCAAGAAGCGACTAGAAAATATATCGAAGATGGCAAAGATTTACAGGGCAAAGGATTTGACCCTCGTAAACTGCTTGCACCCGGTTTTGAAAATATTAAAGCCACTGTAAAAGAAAAAATGGAGCTGTTCGGTTCTGTTGGCAAAGCATAATTAAAAAAATTATCCCTGTTGTGTATGCAACAGGGATTTTTTTATTTATTAATCAAGTGAATCAACTAAGCCCACAACATACTGCATAACACTAAGCGCATCACTTGCACTGACAATGTTATCATTGTCAATATCTAGTGCCTGATACTGTGAATCTGTTACAGCTTCTTTTCCGAGAACAACTTTATTTGCAAGCACAACATCTGTAATGCTCACTTCGCCATCGCCTGTTGCATCACCTTTCCTTGCAGATTCGATAAAATCTTCTACTTTTTCATAAACTTCTTCTACATTTGTTATATCTACATCATGAATATTAAAATCTAAAATACTTATTTTGTGACTACTTCTATTATAATATATATAAGGGTCATAATCTAATCCCTTAACAGTAACAACAGGATTATAAGATTGAGCTGAGATATTTTCATAAAAAAGAACTGGAATGCCATTCACTTCTGTTGGAATATCTATAGTCCTGATACTAGTATCTTCTAAATCTACTGCTATCAGTTCATAGCCTATAATTTTATCATCAAGCATATGAGGAAAATAAGTGAAGCCGTCAACAGTGATGTTACCTTTACATTCCAAAAGATCACCATATCTATTTTTGAAAAATGGCTCATTAGGATACACAACTGAGAATCCATTTATTGTTGATGGAAAAGATTTAGATGTGAAATTAGCATTATAGTAAATCGCACTCAAACCATAGTAAGCAATGCTATTACCACTACCCTGAGCATAATAAAACTTCACACCGTCAATCATAACATAATGATGAAAAGACTCAGGTTTCCATTCAAAGTTATCCAACTGCACTTTACCAGCATAAGTGACTCCCTCGACAGGACTTTCCAAACACTCATAGTATCCTAAGTTAAAACCCCAATATCCAACATGAGAAAAAGTCAATCCAGTTACTTCATCATAAATGACATCTGGAATAACATTATATTTAACTTCACCATCATCTAAATATACACAGGCAACATAAATGCAACCATCAGCAGGACTTTCACAGACATAAATTGTTTTATAATCGTCACCTGAAAGAAAAGAATAGGTCATTCCATCAAAAACAACATCTTGAGGCACATTAAATAAAACTTCGTTATCTTCTATACCAATAATAGAAGTTACTCCGTCAACTATACCCTCATAGTATAAAATGCCAACAGAATGGTTATCTTTAAATTCAAAAGACTCTGAACCACAATTACTCCCCCATACACATGAACGAAAAGAATAAGTGATTCCATCAATAATAATGTCTTCTTCAGTTTTGACAGACTCGGTATCCGTTGCAAGCGCACTCACTGGACAAGCAGAGCAAGCAAGCAAGAACACACATAAAAGGCTTATTATTTTTTTTGTTTTCATAATTATCACCTTACCTTATCAAAATTAATTAAAAATGTTGAACCTTGAGATATTGATTCATTGCAACAGAATCAGCAATAGTAATAACACCGTCCTCCTTAGCAACATCACCAGCAAGAGTAAACGCAAGTTTGTCATATTCAATACTTGGACTACTTGGATTATCTATCATTAATCCTACAACAGCTTTCATTACCAATGAAGCATCGTTCTCGTCAACTATTCCATTACGATCTACATCACCCATTGAATAAATACATTTTGTGAAAGAAATACCATTTTCATTTGTCTCAATGTCAATAGAAGGCTTAGTATCATTTTTACTTATAGAACAATGCAAGTCATATTCCGTACCAAGCACACCACTAATATCATGTTGTTGAATTTTGAAACGGATACAGTCACTATATGCAGGGATTGTATCGCCTGTTTCGAATAGTAATGTCACCTTGCGTAAAGTGTCACTTACATATGAACCAATAATATTCTTATCAATTTCTGACTTAGCATAACATTTGTAA
>CAMWHN010000068.1 GCA_947174085.1 uncultured Ruminococcus sp. | reverse complement strand
ATCACCTACATATCAGCATTATCTTGAAAGTGATAGTATGCTGATTCATGATTTGCTTGGTTATCACATTGTGCTGTTTGGTGTCTCTTTGTTATACAAAAGAGGAAGAACATAGCACTATATCTATTATAACAGACAATTAGAAATTTGTCAACAAATATTTTCAATTTCTTCATGAATTTTTATAAACTTAAAGTAACTGTCAGGTATTTTTTTCTAATTTTTTATTTTTGCCGTATCACTGTCGGAATACAGCCTATTTTTTCAGGTGAAATAATTTCACACAAAGCTTGATAGAAATTTTCTGTCACAGCAACAGAAATTTTTTTCTTAGGCAAGATATATTTTCCAGTTTCTGTTAAATAAAAAATTACTTCTGTTTTTCCAGAAAATTTCTCACAAATTTCTGAAATTTTCTGCAATAAATACTTTTCTTCTGGAGAAATTTTAATACATAACTGCATATATTCTGTCATAGCAAATAATTCTTCTTGTTGCCGGACATGTTCACAGATAATATTTACATGATAATTTTTTTTAGAAATCTTACCTGTAAGATAAACTAATTTTCCCGTTTGCAAACGATTTTTTGCTTTTAAATAAGCATTAGGAAATATAACAGATTCTATTATGCCGGAGCTGTCCTCCATCGTCAAGAAACACATAGTTTGATTTTTTTTAGTTTTATATTCTTTGCAAGACTGTATCAAAGCCAAGACTCTGACATGTGCAGATTCTTGTAAATTTTCTAATTCAGAAATTTTATAGCATTTGAATAATTCTTGTAAATATTGCAATTGATTGACAGGGTGTCCTGTTAAATAAAATCCAAATACTTCTTTTTCGAGCTGTAATTTTTCAGAATTAGAAAAATCTGCTATTTCTGGTAATTCATGACTATTATTGATATTAACTTCTTCAAAAAAACTCATTTGCCCATCTGTAATATCTCTATTATTAGAATTTAGTGATTCTAAAACTTGCTTATAATATAAAAGCATTTGTTTTCTATTGCAGTCCAAATCATCTAATGCACCAGATTTTATTAATACTTCAAAATGAAGTTTTCCCATACTAAAAGACTGTGTTCTTTTACAGAAGTCTACAAAGCTAATAAATTTGCCATTTTTTCTACGTTCTTGTGTTAATTTATCAATTAACATTCTACTCAATCCCTTAATTGCCGAGAGACCAAAATATATTTTTTTATCTTGACAAATAAATTGCCATTCACTGATATTAATATCTGGCTTATAAATTAAAAAACCTTGTTTCCGGCATTCTTCAAGATAAGATGCAAGTTTTTCATAATTATTTTCTGCATATGTCATAAGAGAAGCCATATAATCTCCAAAAAAATAATATTTTAAATAAGCCGTTTGATAAGCAATTCTTGCATAAGCTGTCGCATGAGAACGATTAAATGCATAAGACGCAAAGCTTGCCATTTGGTCAAAAACTTGACTAGCAATTTGTTCTGGAATATGATTTTTTACAGCTCCTTGTAAAAATACTTGGCGTTCCTGTTTCATAATCTCCTGTTTTTTCTTAGACATAGCACGGCGAACATTATCCGCCTGTGCATAAGAATACCCTGCCATGTCACGACAAATTTGCATTACTTGTTCTTGATACAACATACAGCCATAACTGGAAGCTAATATTTTTTTCAAAACTGAATGCAAATAATTTATTTTTTCAGGGTGATTTTTATTTTCAATATATATTTTAATATAATCTACAGTCGCTGGTCTATATAATGCCAATGCCGCAACCATATCTTCCATGCATGTAGGATTTAAACGCATAAGAAAATTTCGCATGCCGTCACTTTCAAGCTGAAACATTCCTGAAGTATTTCCACTAGCAATAAAATGATATACAGCACTATCATTAAAATTAATATTTTGAATCGCAAAGCCTTTTTGATAATTTCGTACAGCTTTTTCCGTATTTCTAATAATCGTCAGATTTTTAAGTCCTAATAAATCCATTTTCAACAAGCCTAATTGCTCTAAAATATCCATTGTATATTGCGAAACATACATGTTATTATTTTTTATCATTAAGACAGGTACATTATTTATTACAGGTTCTTGTGTAATAATCACACCTGCTGCATGAACAGAAATATTTCTAGGAATACCCTCTATTTGCAATGCAATATCTAGTAATTGTTTTACTTGTGAATCCTGCTGATATAATAATTTTAATTCTGGCACTGTTTCCAGAGCTTCTTTAACAGATAACATGCTATGCATATATTTTGCGATTTCGTCATATAATTCATATTTTAAATTTAATACTCTGCCAACATTCCGAATAGTACTTTTAGCTTTCAAAGTATCAAAAACAATAATTTCTGCAACATGTTCTCTGCCGTAACGTCTGACAATATAATCTTTTACTTTCTGTCTTCCCTCAATGCAGAAATCCACATCAATATCTGGCATTGTTTTCCGTCCAGAATTTAAAAACCTCTCAAATAATAAATTATTTGCAATCGGGTCAATTTCTGTAATATTTAAGCAATATGCACATAAACTCCCTGCGCCAGAACCTCGTCCAGCTCCTACAGGAATATCCTGCATTTTTGCATAACGGACATAATCCCATACAATTAGAAAATAATCTACAAAGCCATTATCTGCAATTACTTGCATTTCATATTCTAATCTTTCCTGCACTTCTGGTGCAGGACTATTCCCATAATGCTGAATCAAGCCTTTTTGACATAAATTTCTAAAATAAGCCTGATTATCCGTTATGCCTTCTTGTATAAAATGTGGTAATTTTCTATGATTAAATTCTATTTCAAGATTACATCTTTGTGCAATTTTAGCGGAATTTGTAATAGCTTCTGGTAAATCAGAAAATAAATTTATCATTTCTTCTGTAGATTTTAAATAAAATTCATCTGTTGAAAAATTCAAATTATGATTTTCTTGAATCGTTCGATTGGTCTGTATACAAAGCATAATTTTCTGTATAAAAGCATCAGATTTTTTTATATAATGCACATCATTTGTTGCGACTAAAGCAACACCTGTTTCACGGGATAATTTTACTAACAAAGGCAATATATTTTTTTCTTCCTGCAAGCCATGATTTTGAATTTCTAAAAAATAATTTTCAGCTCCTAAAATTTTCTGATATTGCAACGCTTTTTGTTTTGCACCAGAATAATTATGTTCTAGTAATAATCTTGCAATTTCTCCGGAAACACAGCCAGATAAACAAATTAAGCCTTTATGATATTTTTTTAATAAATCCAAATCTATTCTTGGTTTTTCATAAAAGCCCTCGGTATTTGCGAGAGAGACTAATTTTATTAAATTCTGATAACCGGTTTGATTTTCGCATAGTAAAACCAAATGATGACTTCTTCTATCAAATTTAGCATCTCTATCAAATCTAGTTCTTCTTGCGACATACATTTCACAGCCAATAATTGGCTTAATACCGGCTTGTTTCGCAATCTGATAAAATTTTAATCCGGCATATAAATTCCCATGGTCAGTGACAGCAATAGCTGATTGTCCCAAAGCTTTTGCTTGCTGGACTAAATTTTCTAAACGACAAGCACCGTCTAGTAAACTATATTCACTGTGTACATGCAAATGTATAAAATTATTATTTTGCGCTGTCATGGGATTTTTCCTTTCTGTACTGTTCCGCAATTACTGCAATTCTATGAAATCTATGATTCACACCAGAACGTCCAATGGGTTTTTCCAGTAATTCCGCAATTTGAGACAAACTCAAATGCGGATTTTCGATTCTTAATTCTGCTAAAATTCTTAATTCTGGTGATAATTTCTGCATACCATCATGTTTGATAATTTCCTGAATATCCTGACACTGTTTTTCAGATGCGGATATAGTTCTTTCAATATTTGCCATATCACAATTGCTCATTCGATTTACTTTATTTTTGACTTCTTTATCAATTTTAATATCTATTAACGCAAGTGTACATTTTTGTGCGCCCATAAACGTTAATAAATCTTCAATTTCTCCACTTACTTTTAGATATACTGCCCATGCATAACGTCTTTGTATGACATTTGGGTGAACACCAACGCTATATAACACATCACATAAATCTTTGTAAAGCATTTCTGTAGGCGCAGTAAATTCCAAATGATATTCTTTTGTAGGGTCAGTAATACTCCCGCATGTTAAAAACACACCGCCTAAAAATGCCCCCATACTATTCATAGGCAAATTTCGCATGTCAATTCTACGTTCTTCATGAATATGAAACGCATGTCTAATTTCTGTTACTTGCTTTTTATCTGTAATTTTATAAATCCAAAGATTTCTGCCAGTTTTTCTAGGTTTTGCTTTCATATCCAGTTTGACAGAAGCACCAAAAACAGTTTTTATTAATACTGGAAAAACAGAACGAAATACTTCACTTTCACTTTTCAGGCAAATTTCTTCTCTGGTAACAGCTCTGCCATATAATAGCATGCCATATAAACAAGCAAACCGTCTATCATGGTCACTGATAGTTGCTCTAATACATTCTCTAACATCATGAGAAAATGACAAATTCACCACTTCCTTTATTTTTGATTTTAATTATTTATATTTCAGACGGGTCAAGCATTCTGCCATGATGATTCATAATTGCTATGATTTCACCTGAAATATCAGAAATAAATACATAATGACAAGGGTCAGAAAAAATTTTCATTTCTTCGCATACAATCAGAACAAACCAGCTAGGTTCATAGGCATTCTTTTTATTTTTAAAACACATATCATAGCTTATATTATTGATAGCAACATAATAGTGAAATTTAAATTTTTGTTTTTGCTCTAAATCATTTTTATACGCATTTGCGATAGCTATTATTTCATTTGAATTAAGAATTGTATTTCCATTTGTTTTGGACATATTCACGAAAGTTTCATATATTTTGCCGGTTTTATCAGAAATCAATATCGTATTAAAAATAGTATAAGTATTTTTAAGTATTTTTTCTTCAATTTCCACAATCCAAACTGCTTTATCATAGAACATAAAATTTGGACAATATGAAACTGAATCCAGTTTTACGCTTAATTTTAATTTATTATTTTGATAACTCTTAATATAATTTTCTGCGATTATTTTAAGCTGTTCTAATACATAATTACTTTTACCTATCATATCAGAATAGGCAATTAATTTATAACTCATTTTTTAATGTCTGCCCCTTTTAATATCCCTATGCATTTTATGTACACGATAGCCTTTTTTCGCTAAATTATCTCCCACAAGCTCCGCAAATGTCACACTTCTATGTTTACCGCCTGTGCAACCGAATGCAATTACTAATTGACTTTTACCTTCTGAAATATATAAAGGCAATAAAAATTCCAGTAAATCATTAATTTTTATCTGCAACGTCTGGGATTGGGGAAATTGCATAACATAATCACGCACACAAGAGTCTAAACCAGTATGTTTTTTTAATTCTGGAATATAAAACGGATTGGGCAAACATCTGACATCAAAAATCAAATCAGATTCTGAAGACACACCATATTTATAGCCAAAAGACATGACTTTTATTAACAAAGAATCTGATTTATTTTCCAAAAAAATATTCCGAATTTCTTCGCCAAGCTGAGACGTACTTAAATGCGAAGTTTCTACTGCATAATCAGACCATGATTTTAAAGGCAAAAGCTTTTCCCGTTCTGCTTGGATTGCATCAGGCAATGCGTTATATTTTTCAGAAAGTGGGTGTTTGCGTCTTGTTTCTTTGTAACGCCGGATTAATACTTCATCACAAGCGTCTGTAAATAATAATTTTAATTCTTCTGACATATTTTCTTTTAATTTCGTCAAAACTTCATAAATTTCAGAAAACATGTCACCTGTGCGAATATCTACAGCAATTGCAACTTTATTCAGACTTCTTCCGGTTCTGGTGCAAACATCTACAAAACTAGGAATAAATTGTGGAGGGAGATTATCAATGCAATAAAAACCAATATCTTCCAGAACTTTCATAGCCGTAGACTTACCAGAACCAGACATACCAGTAATAATTACTAACTGCATGACAATTCACCGCCTTGTGATTCCAAGAAAACCGGCTCAAGCTCTAATAAATATCCTGTTTTTTCTAATACAACATCATGCACATGTTGGCATAAATTTAAAACATCTTGACAAGTAGCATTTGCTTTATTAATTACAAAACCGGCATGTTTTTCACTGACTTGTGCGCCACCAATTTGATAGCCTTTCAAACCGCATTCGTCAATTAACTTAGAAGCATAGCTACCTTCTGGACGTTTAAACGTACTTCCGGCACTAGGATAATTTAATGGCTGTTTTGTCTTTCGTCTTTGAGAAAAATCTGCATATTTTTCTGCAATTTCTTCTGGATTGCCTTTTTCTAAGCAAATTGTCACAGAAGTGATAACAGCTCCGGCATGCTCCGTAAAAAAGCTATGCCTGTAAGATAAATTTAAATCTTCACTTGTTAAATTATATTCTTTGCCGAATTTATTTATATAACTGCATGCAATTACAATATCTTTTATTTCACTGCCATAAGCACCAGCATTCATGTATAAAGCACCGCCAACAGTTCCCGGAATACCACTTAACGCTTCCATACCTGTTAAACTATGTTCCATTGCAAATTTTGCAATATTACTAAGCATTGCGCCTGCCTGACAAGTTAAAATTATTTTATCATGCATTTCCTGCATTTTTATTTCAGAAAAACAGTTCCCTAAATGCAAAATCACACCTTGATAGCCATTATCAGAAGCTAAAATATTACTTCCTCTGCCCATGACAAAATAATTAATTTTTTTCTCATCACAAAATTGCAATAATTTTCCTAATCCCTGTGTAGAATTAATTTCAATCCAGAAATCAGCATTACCACCAATATGAAACGTTGTGTGACTTGCAAGAGAAATATTTTCTTGCAATTGCATTTGATACGCATTGCAAATTTGTTGTAATTCTTCGTTCATAGCACAAGAACCCCCTGTAAAAATTTAAAAATTATTAAAATGCATCATAATCTTTTACAGATTCCGTGCCTTCCATATCCATACCCAAACGGTCTAATAATTCAGTCGCAGCGTTATAGCCCATTTTTTTCTGTCTATTATTCATAGCAGCAACTTCCAAAATAACAGCAAGATTTCTACCGGGTTTGACTGGAATTGTTAAGCATGGCACTTTGACACCTAAAATAGAAGCATATTCTGTATCAATACCCATTCTGTCATAAATTTTTTCAGGATTCCAAAGCTCCATTTCTACAACTAAGTCAATTTTTTCAGTCATTTTAACAGCACCCATACCAAATAAACGTCTTGCATTAATAATACCAATGCCACGCAACTCCAGAAAATGCCGAATATTATCCGGTGAGCTACCAACAAGACTAATATTAGATACTTTTCTGATTTCTACAGCGTCATCTGCAACTAGTCTATGCCCCCTTTTGACAAGCTCTATCGCCGTTTCACTTTTGCCAACACCACTCTCACCTGTCAAGAATACACCCTCGCCATAAATTTCAATTAAAACACCATGACGGGTAATTCTAGGCGCAAGATTTAAATTTAAAAAAGCAATCAAACCTGACATAAAATTAGATGTACTTTCTTTGCTTCTTAGCAAAGGCATTTCAAATTTTTGTGCTAATTCCAGCATTTCTGTAAAATAAGGCAATTCTCTAGTAATAATTAAAGCCGGAAGTTTCTGCGAGAATAATAATTCCAGACGTTCACGTCTTGTTTTTTCATCAATCGTTGATAAATAGGCAAATTCCATTTTACCAATAATCTGAATCCGTTCCGGATTAAAATATTCATAAAATCCCATAAGCTGTAGCCCTGGTCTATTGACATCATTTTCGTCAATTAAAATTTCTGCCGGAGATTTGGGGGTATAAATCACTTCAAGTTTAAACTCATCAATGATTTTCTGCAATGAGATTGTAAATCTTTCTGCCATAAAAAAGCAACTCCTTTAAAAAATTAAAATAAAAAATATTATTCATTTTCTGGATTTAATATATAACTTTCTAATTTTGGACTTTGCGGAGCTTCCTCACCCTGCCATTCGATAATAATCGGCACAGTAGTAGATAAGCTTTTTAATTTTTCCACATCTTTTTTATTTCCCGTATGCATAGTCACTAATAAGCAATCAGCAGGCAAATATTCTGCTGCATACATCGTTTCTAAGTCACCAAATAACGCATCATCACCGTTAATTCTTACAAAAATAGCCGTTTCCGGCGCACTCGCACGCATAGAAACTAATAATTCTGTCAATGCCTGATATCTTTCTGTATTACCGCAAACTGGCTCTAAATTATCCAATTCACTTCTTGGAAAATTCGGAAAACTTAACCCTTCACAGACTAAAATTTTAAAATTTGCCTGTTCAATTTCTTCTGCAATGGCACTCAGATAATCTTGTGTGAGCGAATTTTCTGGTGAAAGCCAAAGTCTTGTTTCTACAGTAGATTTATCTTCCCAAATTTCTCCTGTATTTATATTATGATAAGAAGATGCTGAATAATTTTTTGCATAATTATCGTCTTGTAAAGTATTAATCACGGCAACAGGTTCATAGCCTTTGGCACTTATCATTTCATAAATTTTATCCAGTGACAAAACCGCTTGCACAGCATTACTTTTAATAGCATCTTTCACAGCCGTTGCATAATAAATATCACCGCCATTTATTTTAAGCGGTACTAAAACATGTGACAAACCCTCTGGTAATTCTTCGAGAGCCTGTTCCAATGCTGTCTCTGTTATTAAAGCCGAAACGTCCAGTTCATAACCTTGCATATCAGGGGCTTTCTGTACAAAACCAAGACGTTCTTCCGTTGTTGGTTCTGTTACTTCTTCTGTTGTTTCTATCATTTCTGTTGTTTCTGTTATTTCTATATTTTCTTCTGGTTCTGTTGTCTCTGTTGGTTCAGAATTATTATTATTATCTGATTCTGTTATAAAAAAATTTTTTTCCTGCAAGAATGCCACAATTGGCGCACCTGCACTATAGCCAACAAATCCAATTGCACCAGCTAACAAAAATGTCAGAATTACAGAAAATGTATTATGTCTGACATGCTTTAAGTGTTCAAACCGGTCTTTTCTTCTATAAATTTTCCGACCTTTTGGCTTGAATTTCATAAATTTTCAAAATCTCCTCTCTGATTATTCTTTTGTTCTAATTATTTATTTATTTTTTAACTGTTCAATTGCTTTTCTCATCTCTTTTTGATTGAACAGATA
>CAMWHN010000067.1 GCA_947174085.1 uncultured Ruminococcus sp. | reverse complement strand
AGGTACTGAGCCATGTGGCTAACACAGATAATATAATTATAATAAGAAGGAAGATGATTTTATTATGTATAAAATAAAAAAATTGATTTCTTGCATATTTGCCAGTACAGTCATTGCTTTTGCGAGTATACCAATATCTGTGAATAGTGCAGAAACAGAAGCAAAATCAAAGTTAATTGCTTTGACATTTGATGATGGCCCTAATACAACGACTACAAATGAAGTGCTTGATGTTTTGGAAGACTATCATGCAGTTGGTTCATTTTTTCTGATTGGTGATAAAATTAATGCGGAAAGTGCGAAAGTTGTAAAACGTGCCTATGATATGGGCTGTGAAATTGATAATCATTCTAAAACGCATTCTTACATGTCTGAAATGTCACCAGACGAGCTTGCACAAGAAATTGGTTATGTTGATAATTATGTCTATGAAATTACGGGAGAACATACAAAATTTTTCCGACCGCCTTATATTGCCATTAGTCAAACCATGTATGATGAAATTAATTTGCCGTTTATCTGTGGCATTGGCTGTAGTGATTCTGTACAGACAACAACCGCAGAACAACGAGCAGAATTAGCTATTTCCAGTGCAGAAGATGGAATAATTATTCTAATGCATGATTTCACTGGAAATTCACAAACAGTAGAGGCACTTAAAACCATTATTCCAAGCTTACAGGCGCAGGGCTATGAATTTGTTACATTATCAGAATTATTTGAAAAAAAAGGTGAAATACCAAAACAAAATGTTCTTTATAGCAAAATAACAAAATATCCTTGTGAAAATTATAATTTTTATCAAGATATTTCTTCTAGCAAAATCGACAGAATCGAATTAGATGGAAATATGTTAGAACAATTAGGTGATAGCTATGCTATAGAAGTAAATTATACTAGCAATGCCTATCCTCCAGTTGTAGCTCTGCAAAAATGGACAGATGGCAATGCTATCTGGTATCCAGTCCAACCGGTTTATTCTAACGGCGAAACAGCTTGTTTTTTAGCAACAGATATTCTTGCAGGTCTTAACGAATTAGACATGAAATATCAGGAATTAGACAGAATTTGCATTTCACCCTATACAGATGAAATTACACTGACAAATGCGAAAATTTTGGTAAATTCAGAAATTCTTACAGGTGATGCTAATCATGATAATATATTTGATATATTAGATATTATTTTATTGCAAAAATGGCTACTTGGTTCAGGGAATTTGCCAAACTGGCAAGCCGTTGATTTTGATAAAGATAATAAAATTACAATATTTGATTTCATCTTAGCTAAGCGGGCATTACTTGAAAAATTATCATAAAAACAGCTCCTTGTATTGTATTTTATACAAGGAGCTGTTTTTTATTAATTAATTGTAATTTCATAAAAGCTTGTTGCATTTCCTGCTCATATGCTATTATATAGACTAATAGCCATGATACATCAACTGCTGTGATTTAACATGCAAAATACAAAAAATAAATTAGAAACTCTCTACCAGAATTGTTATTTCAAAAGAGATTTAAACTATTTTTAAATAGCATTTAATTCAGCCATAGAGCAAGCTTTTTTATCTGCAATAATAACATGGTCTATCAAGTAAATCCCTAATTTTTCCAGAATACTTTTGATATATTTTGTCGATTGAATATCTTCATATGAAGGAGTTGCATCGCCAGATAAATGATTATGTGCTAGAATAACATTTTTACAGCCTGATTCCAGTATAACACTTGTTAAATTTTGTATATCAAAATGCAATGAATCTGAATCACCTATTCCTAATTTGGAACATCTGCGCACACACATAGAATTATCTAAACATGCAACTACTAGAACTTCTCTTTTTACTTCGTTCTGTAATTCATTTAGAAAATATTCGCAATATTCTTCAAAGTTTTTCAGTACGCAACTTGTATTTTCTTGACGGGAACAATAATTAAATAAATCTCCAATAAAATTTAAAAAAGTTGCAGTTGCATCTCCAACGCCGTCTATCGTCATTAAATCTGGAATATTAGCCTGAACCACTCCTTTTACGGAGCCAAATTTATCCAGTAATTCATGTGCAGATGGATTTGTATTTCTCCGTGGAACTGCATAGTATAATAACATTTCTAAAATTTCATGTTCTTCAAGAGCTTCAATACCAGATTTTTTATAACGATTACGAAAACGATTTCTATGACCTTTATGTATATTATTTTTTTGTGATTCTTTTGACATAAAATTTACTCCTTCTATATATTTTTATCATTTAGTTTTCACCCTATTATCCTGATTTTCTAGTATACATCATACTAAAATATTAGTGATATACTTATTGTTAAAAGCGCACAACAGACAGTATTTTATTAGATTTTACACAATATTGCAATGCTCTGCTACTGTTGTGACTGCTACTATCGCATATAGTACAGCTCTTTGTTTATTTTATGCTAACACAAATTTTGTAATTTGTCAAGTCTCTTTTCCAAATTTTTTCAAAATTATATAAAAAAATCGTACTAAAAAAAATCTTGACTTTTTTTGTAAACTATAGTATACTAATGATAGTAAATTTTAATCAATTGACAAATATGAATATATTCTAAACATAATATATTGTCAAGATGATTTTTAAATTTTTTACAATCTACATAGGGTGTGGAGAAAAAGCAGAAAATTATATTTATTTTCTCTGCACCAAATGAAATTTTTTTATCGAAAGGAAGTTTTTTATGCCAAAAATACAAGAGTTAATTACTAAGCTCAATCAGACAAGCCAAGAAACCGAGAGAACTTCTCTTACAGAAGATTTAATTAATCTTTTGAAAACACAAGAAATAATATATGGTGCTTTTTGTCCAGCAACAAAGCATTATTTTCTGGCACAGGAATATCAACAACTCACAGCTTATATTTTTTCAGAACAAGAATATTTTGAAAATTTTTCTATGGAAATGCGCAAAAAGCATGTTATTCTTGATGCGATAGAAAATAAAGTGCAACATAGAACATTTTTATTTGCGGAATTATATCGCTGTGGTGTGACACAAATTGTCATTGACAGTGAACAAGAACACGCAAAAATCAGTTTAGCTTCACTGATTCCGATTCCAGATTATTCTAATTTGCCTTTAGTACAAAGACCTGTACTAAATCCAAGTGTAACAGGTAAAATTTTATGTCTCATGCAAGATGTTCGCTTTGGGAAAGCAGACGGCAAAATGGAACTAGATGTATTACAGGAAATTTATCATTCTGCATTTTTCCTGCCTATCAAGCCGAAAACAGAAAATACACCCGAAGAAGCTGGTATTTATAGCTTACCTGACGGCAAAAAAGTATTTATGATTTTCACGGATTTATATAGCTTAAAACAAGCAAATCCGGTAAATTATTCGCAAGCCAGAATTGCACGTTTTGGAGATTTACAGCAACTTCTTGCAACGCACCCCGACATGATGGGAATTTTTATTAACCCTGCCAGTGGTTCAGCGATGTTGCTTGATGCACAATTACTTGAAATTGCTGAAAAATCTGCTTCTGGTATTCTGGATAATATTGTTGTTAGAACCATGAACCAAAATGCAGGAAAAGTTGTTATTACTAAACCAGAAGTTGAACCTTCGGATATGATAACACATGTCAGTGAAATTCTGAAAGAAAATGATTTTGTGAAAACAGCGTATTTGCGTAATATTCGCCGTGAGGAAGAAATTAGACCACATTATTTGATAATTCTCGATTGGAATCGTTCTATTACCAAAGAACAAAAAGACCAGATTTGTGAAAAAATTACAAAATCTGCGTTTCCTTATGCACATGGTTTAGATATTGAATATATTTCTTATGATAGTGCTGTTGGCAAAGAATGGACAGGCAATGCAGAACCGTTTTATAAAATGCAAGAACCAGATATTTCTAGCAAATCTGATAAACCTGATAAAAATGAAAAAAAATCTAAGGGACTTTTTGGATTTTTTAAAAAATAATTTTAAATTTTTTAAAAAAAGCATTGACAAGTGGCTTATTATGTGTTATAATATATTTGAAGAATCGTTCAAATATTCAAATATCATATCAGGAGATGAGTTTTTATGCAAGTGATTTATCGCATTGAGCATTTGCATTGCCCACGTTGTGCCGTTGAAATTGAAAATGCTTTGCGACAGTTAGATTTTATTGAGGCTGTTCGGTTATCTTTTGCTACACAGCAATTGCATTTGACTGTGAAACAGACTGAAAATTTATTAGAACAAGTACAGAAAATTGCAATTAGCATAGATGAGGGTGTGAAAATTTTAGAGCGTGACAGCTCCGGTCATCATCATGTAAAAGATTATGCCCAACAGGCTAGAAAAACTGCTTGTTGTGACCCGAATTGTAATTGTTGTGATTATCTGCCAGAACAGGAAATTAAGCCAGTAAAACAGGAAACTTCAAGTAAATCAATCAAAATTATTTATGATGTTGAAAATATTGATTGTCCAAATTGTGCAACTAAAATTGAATTGGCTATTCAGAAACTTGACGGAATTGAATCTGCAAATTTATCTTATACAACAAAGCAATTACATATTATGACGAAAAATCCAGAAAATTTATTAGAACGCATTCAAAAAGTGACTGATAAAATAGAATCCGGTGTGATTTATTCTGTTCACGGTGCGAAAAAAACAGCTCTTGAAAAAGCTGTGAAAGTAATTTATGATTTTGAAAATATTGACTGTCCAAATTGTGCAGCTAAAATTGAATCGGCTATCCAGAAACTTGATGAAATCGAATCTGCAAATTTATCTTATGCAACAAAACAATTACATGTTATGACGAAAAATCCAGAAAATTTATTAGAACGGATTCAAGAAGTGACTGATAAAATAGAATCTGGTGTGATTTATTCTGTTCATGAAAATTCTCAAAAACAAGAATCCGCACATCACAATCATAATCATGAAAAACATGAAAATATAGAAAATATTATGCTTGTAATTGGTGTTATATTATTTGTGACTGGTATCATTCTTGAATGGATTACAAAAAGTGAACTGATTTCAGGAATATTTTTGTTTATTGCTTATTTGGTTATGGGTTGGGAAGTATTATTTGATTCTGTCAAAAGTATCCGCAAAGGACAAATTTTTGATGAAAATTTCTTAATGAGTATTGCAACAATTGGTGCATTGTGCATTGGTTCGGTAGAAGAATCGGCAGGCGTTATGCTATTTTTCAGAATCGGCGAATTATTTGAAAAAATTGCTGTAGAACGTAGCAGAAAATCTGTTATGAATGCCATTGATATGCGTCCGGAAACTGTTCAGAAAATTTTTAGCAAAACAGATATTAGAACCATTCCAGCGGAAGATGTTCAAATTGGAGATTTGTTATTAGTCCGTGCTGGTGACAGAGTTCCTGTAGATGGCATTGTCCGTAAAGGTGAAAGTAATATAGATACTTCGGCAATGACAGGTGAATCATTTCCGGTTGCTGTAAAGCCAGATAGTGAAATTATGTCAGGCTGTATGAATTTAAACGGCGTATTAGAATTAGAAGCAACTGCCGAATTAAAAGATTCTATGATTACTAGAATTTTGGATAGTGTCGAAAGTGCTGCTGCCGGAAAGCCTAAGATTGATAAATTTATTACAAGATTTGCAAGAGTATATACACCAATTGTTGTTGCAATTGCTGTATTAACGGCAATTGTCCCGTCATTAATAACTGGAAATTGGTCATACTGGGTTTATGCGGCATTAAATTTTCTCATGATTAGCTGTCCGTGTGCTTTGGTATTAAGCGTGCCGTTAGCGTTTTTCTCTGGTATTGGCGCAGGCTCTGCACATGGTATTTTATTTAAAGACGGAATTTCACTAGAAGCTTTAGCAGGTGTAAAAGCTGTTGTTATGGATAAAACAGGAACTCTCACAAAAGGTAATTTTACAGTCACAGAAGCAGAAACAGTAGATTGCAAAACAGAAGAATTATTTAGAATGTGTGCTAGTTGTGAAAGCTATTCTACACACCCAGTTGCAAAAAGTATTTTGCAATATATGCAGGAACAGCAAATTATTTATACACCAGCGCAGGAAGTGCAGGAATTAGCCGGACGTGGTATCACTGGCATTGTAAATCACATGAAAGTTGCATGTGGCAATGAAAAATTAATGGAAGAATTGGGTGTAGATTATCCGGAAAATATAAATTCTGGAACTTGTGTATATGTTGCAGTTGATGGGGCATATTATGGCAGATTGGTATTATCTGATACACCGAAAGAACATGCAAAAGAAACAATTGCAGAATTAAACAAAAAAAATTTATATACTGTTATGCTGACTGGTGATAGCTCTGAACATACACAGGCAATTGCAGAAGATTTGCAAGTAAAAGAAGTACATGCAGGATTATTGCCAACAGAAAAGCCGATTTATATGCAAAAAATTCGTGAACAACATGGAGCTGTTTTATTTGTTGGTGATGGTATTAATGATGCGCCTGTATTATCTGGTGCTGATGTTGGTGCAGCAATGGGAAGTGGTGCAGATGCCGCTATGGAAGTTGCAGATTTAGTATTATTAAGCTCTAATACAAGGGCAATTACAAAGGCGATTCATATTGCGCAACGTGTCAATCAGACAGCTAAATATTGTATTGTTTTTGCATTGGCAATTAAGATTTTAATTATGCTACTGGCATTTTTCGGATTTGCGAACATGTGGCTTTCTGTGTTTGCAGATACAGGTGTTACTATCTTGTGTGTGATATTTGTCTTGATTCGAGTACAGTTTTATTATCGCAAAAAAAAGAAAAAATAAATAAATAAAAAGCACGGTGTTTTGAAAAATACCGTGCTTTTATCATTTAATTTTGATATAATCTAGTAACTAATTCCGGCAAAGCTAATTCAAATTTTACACCATACCAGTGAGAACTATCATTCTGTGTTTTTTCAATACAGGAAACTGTATAATCAGCGGCAATTTTCGCAGAAGTATAAAAATCAAATCCGTGCAGATACGCTCCCGCAAAAGCTGACGCATAAATATCCCCTGTGCCGTGGCAATTTTGCGCTATTTTTTTATGCTGATAATACTGTACTGGTTTATTTTGTTCAGAAATAACAACACCTGTTGTTTGTTCTGCATAGCTAATACCTGTTAAAATAATTGTTTTCGCACCCGAAGATTTTAATTTATTTAAAATTTTATTAATAAAATCTATATCATAAGATTCTGGATAAGGTGTATTTGTTAGCATACAAGCTTCTGTTAAATTTGGCAATATTACATCTGCGTGGAAACAAAGTGGTTTCATAGCGTTAATATAATTTTCATCAAAAGCCGGATATAATTTGCCGTTGTCTGCCATTGCAGGGTCAACAAATAATTTACAATTCTCTGTACCGAAGTTTTTAAAAGTATCCAGAACATAATTAATTTGTTTCTCACTGCCAAGATACCCAGTATAAATAGCATTAAATTTTATATTTTCTTGTTTCCAGTGTGTTAAAATTGCTGGTATATCGTCTGTTAAATCATGGCAAGTAAAATTTTTAAATCCTGATGTATGTGTTGATAATACGGCTGATGGCAAAATACAAGTTTCTATGCCACAGGCTGATAAAATTGGTAATGCGACTGTTAAAGAACATTGTCCCACACAAGAAATATCTTGAATTGTTAAAATTTTCGGATAATTCATAAATCTCAACTCCTATTATTTTTATATGCTTAGAGTATAGCATAATTTTCTAAAAAAGTCAATTCTACATGTTGTACAAAGATATTAAAAAAACAGATTGACTTTTTAGAGAGCATGTGCTATAATAAAATTATTAATTTATGATTACTGGAAAGAGAGGTTTTTTTAATGGGTATTTTAAAAGCCGTTGCAACGGCAGTGAATAGCACTATGGCTGACCAATGGAAAGAATTTTTTTATTGTGATGCCATGCCGTCTAATGTACTTGTCATGAGAGGACAGAAAAAAGTTTCTGGCAGGTCGGCTAATAGAAAAGGCAATGATAATATTATTACTAATGGCAGTATTATTACAGTTGCTGATGGACAATGTATGATAATTCTTGACCAAGAGAGAATTGATACATTTTGTGCGCAAGCTGGCGCATTTGAATACATAAATTCTAGTGAATCCAGCATTTTTGAAGGTTCTTTAGGCGAGGGGATTAAAGCAACTTTTGCAACTATTAAAAATAGGATTCAATTTGGTGGTAATGTTTCTCATGACCAAAGAATATATTATTTTAATCTTAAAGAAATTATGAATAATAAATTTGGTACACCAACGCCTGTGCCATTTCGTGTCGTAGATAGAAATATTAATTTAGATATTGATATTAGTATTCGTTGCAATGGCGAATATAGCTATAAAATAACTGACCCGCTGTTATTTTATCAGAACGTTTGCGGAAATGTAGAAAATAGTTTTACAACAGACCAGATTGCTAGTATGCTGAAAGGTGAATTTTTAACAGCGTTACAGCCGGCATTTGCAAGAATTTCTGAAATGGGTATTAGATACAGTGCGTTACCTGCACATACAATGGAACTAGCAGAGAGTTTAAATCAAGTGCTTTCTCAAAAATGGAAAAATACCAGAGGCATTGAAATTAGTGCAGTTGCGATTAATTCTGTATCTGCCTCTAAAGAAGACGAAGATTTAATAAAACAAGCACAAAGAACTGGTATGTTACAAAATCCTACTATGGCAGGTGCTAGTTTAGTTTCTGCACAGGCGGACGCTATGAGAAATGCTTCTAAAAATAGCAATGGCGCAATGATGGGCTTTATGGGTATGAATCTGGCACAACAAGCCGGTAACAGCAATGCACAGCAATTTTATCAAATGCCTATGCAATCTGCTCCAGTACAACAGTCAACGCAAAATTTTAATAATAATTTAAACAACTGGACTTGTTCTTGTGGTGCGCAAAACACAGGTAAGTTCTGTGCAGAATGTGGCAGTCCAAAACCTGTTAATGATAATTCTAGTAACTGGACTTGTTCCTGTGGGGCAAGTAATACAGGTAAATTTTGTTCAGAATGTGGCAAGCAAAAGCCATCTGGTGCAAAATTCTATCGCTGTGTGAAATGCGGTTTTACACCTGAAAATCCTGCAAAGCCACCTAGATTTTGTCCAGAGTGTGGTGATGTATTTGATAATAATGATTTAGTTTGTTAAAATATTTTAATATAATTATAAATTATATATATAGGAAAGGGGATTTATTTTTTCATGTTTCATTTTATTTTAGGCGGTTGCGGTACTGGTAAGTCTACAGAACTTATGAAT
>CAMWHN010000066.1 GCA_947174085.1 uncultured Ruminococcus sp. | reverse complement strand
CGAAAAAACATTCAAAATCCCCAAAACTTTTTTCTAAAAAATACTTGCATTTTTTTAGAATTTATGCTATACTAAAAAATAACGGATTTTCTTTTTGGGGGGAATTTTTATGAAACTTGTGATACAGCGTGTAACAGAAGCGTCTGTCACTGTGAATCATGTTATAACTGGACAAATTCAAACAGGCTATGTTGTATTATTAGGCGTTGGCGAAAACGACACAGAACAAACTGCAAAAAAACTAGCAGAAAAATTAATTAAACTTAGAATTTTCTCAGACATGAACGGCAAAACCAATCTTTCTATCAAAGACGTTGACGGCGAAATACTAGTTATTTCACAATTTACACTCTATGCAGAATGTAAATCCAATAGACCGAGTTTTAAACATGCTGGAAATCCCGAACTTGCAGAACAGTTATATTATTATTTTATCAAACAGCTTGAACCACATGTAAAATCTGTTCAACATGGCATTTTTGGCGCAGATATGCAAGTAAAACTTTGTAATGATGGACCTTTTACGATTTTGCTGGAAACATAGGAGGCAATTTTTATGCGAATCGGGGAGTATCAAAATATTGTAGTAATTACGATTAGTCAAGGCAATTACGTCAATCATTGGGTTTACCGTGCAGATAAAATCGACCCTGAAAAAAAACATGGCTGGGATTCTCTGCCGTTATATTTATCTGTTTTAAAACAAACAATTTTAAATCCGGAATGCCATAAAAAAAATAACGGTGAAGACTATCATTTATATTATATTCCCATGGGTGATGATGTTAATATTGAAAAAGCGAAAAAAATAGCTTTGCAACGCTTTTCAGAATGGCGACAACCTTGGGAAACATTGCCTGATTATGTAATTAAATTTGTTTTTCATAAAAAAAATAATTATCCGTCTGAAACGCAAATTTTTCGTAAAGATTGCCTAGCATACTTACAATATGACAAAAGCGATTATTTTAAATATTATCAGCAATCGGTATATCAGCCATTAGATTATCAGAAAAAAACTGGTGAATTAATCGTCTGTTGGCATGGTAATATTTTAAAACAAATCGTGCAGGAAGTTTTCCCAAAAGTAAAAGATTTCTGGAAGAAACATTTTAAAAATGCAATTTTTTTATAATTCTTGTATAAAATTATAAAAATTCTCCCATACTAGCACTAGTTGGGAGGATTTTTATTATGTACAAACGAATTACATTATTAGGCGCAATTATGATTTTAAGCAATGCTGTGCTAGTTGCCAATCTTGCTTTTTACATGAAAAATAGCAGTTATGCAGAAACAGCTCTACATCAAAGTCAAATTACTGTCACTGCCGGCACTTCAGAAGGCGTAATTTATGACAGAAATTTTAAACCTTTTGTCAATCAGGAATCAAATTATTATGCATTTGTGAATCCTACACAAGAATCTATTTCTGAATTACTCACACATACAAAAGAAATTACACCTATTTTAAAAGCCTTACAAACCAAATTACCGTTTTCGTGTCAAGTAGATATTTCAGATTTTGAAAGTCCTGATATTACTGTATTAGAATTACCCGAGCGTTATTCTGAAAATCCTTTAGCACAGCATGTACTTGGCTACACACTAGAACATACAGGCATCACCGGTTTAGAATCAGATTATAATGAAATTTTGCGCAATTTCGAAGATACTGCTAGCGTGACTTATACCGTTGACGCAACAGGGCATGTACTAGCAGGCGCAGAAAAAATTATTTCTCCAGTAGAAAATAAAAATTCCGGCATTGTCACAACACTAGATATTAATATTCAAGAAATTTGCGAATCACAGGAACTTGAAAAAGGCGCAATTGTTGTCATGGATATTCAGTCTGGAGATATTCTTGCAATGGCAAGTTTTCCGGATTATACGCCGGATACTCTTGGAGAAGCGATTAGTAATTCTAACAGTCCTTTAATTAATCGCTGTTTATATGCCTACAACGTGGGGTCAATTTTTAAACTTATGACTTGTGCAACGGCTTATACACAGAATTTACAAAATTTTACTGCAATCTGTACCGGAAGCACAGAAATTAAAAATCAAATTTTTCGCTGTCATGACTGGAACGGACATGATTTATTAACGATGAAACAAGCGATGATTTATTCTTGTAACACATATTTTGTACAGCTCAGTGAATTATTACAGCCTGTTTTAATGCGTGAAATGGCACAAAATTTCGGATTCGGCACACAGATAGTATTATCTAAAAGCATTGTTTCTGCAAGTGGCACTTTGCCCAAAATCAAAGATTTAGCATTGCCGGCTGAAATGGCTAATTTTTGCTTTGGACAAGGGCTTTTAACAGCAACGCCTTTACAAGTAACACAAATGACATGTGGCATTGCCAACAACGGCAAAATGCCTCTTGCAAGACTTGTAAGAGGCACTACTGAAAATAATCAAACGATTCAAGAAGAACGTTCTCCCATGTATGCAAGAGCTGTAAAACGCAATGTTGCTTATTATTTACAAGATATGATGATTTCAGCTGTCAATGAAAATGAAAATTCCAATGCCATTCCAGAAAACGTATTCGTTGCCGGAAAAACTTCCACAGCGCAAACTGGTCGCTATGACGAAGAAAAGCAAGAATATTGTCACGCATGGATAACAGGTTATTTTCCGATTGATAAACCAAAATATGCTGTTACAGTTCTTGTAGAAGACGGCGGTTATGGTAATGATGCTGCTGCGCCGATTTTTAGAAATATTGCAGACAGTATTAGTTTATTAGATAATTCACAGACAGGATTACAGCCATAGACAGCAAACTTTGTAGTAAAACAAATCTAATCACAACTTGTGTATCACTCCAATGTTTATTTTTTCTGGCATGGTCATGAATCGGTGTGCGAATATTTTTCATAAAGCTTTTAGATTTCGTCACACGCAGAATTGTTAATTTTACTAAGCCTAAACCGCCATCTAAAATTAATAACAATGCACATGGAATAAATAAAACCGGCATACCTGACAACATGAATGCCATTGCAAGAAACAAGCCAATTGCCCTTGACCCTGCATCACCCATGAGAATACTACTTGGTGAACAATTAAACCAAAGATAAGCCACTAGCATTAAAATTACTATCCAGACAAAAAGCATTGCAGATTCAGAAGTAAAATTACTAATAAAATGATTCGCAATACGCATTAATAAAAATATACTCATTAAACTTACAATTGACAAACTCGCACACAAACCATCTACACCGTCAGAGCAATTCGTTACGTTAATACTTGCCCAAATTAAAATAACACCTAAAATAATATAAACTGGTGCAGAAATAATCGCTTCTAATCCAAAAATAGGCAATAAAATAGCTCCGCCATGAAAATAATACACCGTCACTGAAACGCCTACAGCAACAACGAAATCAATTAACCCTTTTTTGAGTTCTCCCCAAGGCTTTTCAGACGCATCGTCTAAATAACCACTCATCATTTCGACAAACAAGGCGACCAAATAAATTAAATATTCTAAATTTAACGGCAAGCAAATGACACAAGAAATAATTAATGCTAGAATTAAAATTAATCCTGCGCCCCTTGCCTTGCCTTTAGAAAGCGCACCATTTACCGCAAATTCTCGCCCGTGGTCTTTTGGAAGATATTTTGCAAAGCCCAAAATTCCTACTAGAGTTAAGCCAAAACTAATAATTGCGGAAATCAAAAATATGATATTATCCTGTATGATATTTCCTAACATAAAACTCTAACCTTTCTTAATGCTTAATTTACTTGCCCTGTACCGAATTTAGAAGCATAAATTAAAATTTCTGTAGCGTCTTCTGCATTAATAGTCTCATCTTTATTATAATCCGCACGGCTTAACCAGTCTGCACTTTTATCAACAAGTTCACCTGAACCAAATTTCGCAGAATATTCTAACACATCTGTCGCATCTTCTGCATTAATTACCCCATCCGTATTCACATCACCAAGCATAAAATCCTGCAAATAAATAATATAACTTGTCTCCTGCATACCCTCTTGTGATACATGTAATATTAATTTATTTTCGCCTTGCCAATTTTTCAATACTGTCGCAACACCAGAATCTAATTCTTGTTCCTGATAAATTACTTGTCCTGTTGTCATTGGTAATAATTTTATTTTATTAGTATTTTCTGACGGAATCCAAGTTGTCACATATTGATTTTCATTGTTTTTTTCAAACTGCAAATATAAAATATTTTCATCATCAATTGCCAATATACTAGAACACATAGCTTCTTGTACTTGATATTCTTTTTCATATACAGAATAAATCTGGTCATTTGCTACAACATGAGCCGAAATTGTAATATTTTCTTCTGGCATAATAATCGGCGCAGTATATAGCATTTCTTCGCTGTTATTAATGCTATAATAAATTTGTCCATTTTCAGCACTTGTTAATTTAATTTCTGTACCCACTGGCAAAGCGTTAGATTCTTCTGAAAAAATAATCACACCTGCATCTTGTGTCAGACCTCTTACACAAATATTGCCTAACATAGCATAACTTTCAATTTGTGTGCCATCTTCCAGTGTATATTTATCATTGATAATTTTTTCATCATAAATATCATGCCATTTTTCGCCATTTGTACTATAATAACTTTCTCCCGCATGAAAATCTTTGCGTATCATTTCTTCTGTCAGCATATTTTCTTCAGAAGTCTCAGCTCCGTCAGGCATAGTTATAGTATTTTTTGTATACGCTTCACATGCGATATGCTGACCGTCATCACCTGAAAATTTTACAACAATAGAAAATTTCTGTCCTGCTTGTAAAGCAACAGGCTGTGTTAAATCTATCGTATGATAACCGGCTGTGTGTAATATTCCAGTTGTTTCTACAGAAGCAATCCCAGAAGTTGGATTTGAAAAGTCCTGCAAATCCTGATAAACCTGAATTTCATATGCTTCATTGGGCATGACATTACAAAGCATAACAGAAGTCAAATATGTATCTTTTTCTGCTGTAAAAATATTTGCAACATAACTGGAATTATCTGATTCACTAACAGAAAATGCAGTCCAATAGCCATAGTCATCATATTGATAAATAGTATCATGTTTCTGTAAAGGCTCTGTTTCCAGATAATAAAATTCTGTCATACTCGGGTCTGCATAAGATATCCAGAAATAGCCGTAATCAATTCCCCAGTCTGGTCCCCAGCTGTTTTTCACAAGCCATGCGCCATTCATTTCAGGATTTGTCCTGAAATTTTCAGAAGAATAATTATCATCCCAACCAACAATTGTAACTGCATGATACATACCGTTTGTTTTTTCATCTTTATCAAAATAATATGCAGTTTTTTTAGAATTATAACAATCATTAATATTATAATAACTCATAGAAACAGCATGTTTTTGATAAACAGCTTGTTTTACGGCTTCAATCTGTTTTGGAAAAACATCTTCGTCCGGATAATAATTAAACATATTGGCATCAGAAACATGATATTCTGCGCAGGATTTCCAGTAATCCCAATCTAATTCAGAATCTAATACAGATTCATCTTCAAACGGGAATAAATTTTCTGATACAGGACCTAACCAACCTGTCAACATGGGACTAAGCATATAAAAATTTCCGCCCTGTTTAAATATATCATCACTATTTATACCACCGGTTCGCAATGGAAACCCAAATTTTTCTGAATACATATAATATGCCAAATGCCATTCTGACAAATCAATCAAAGGCTGTCTTGTAATTAAGCCATTTTCAATAGAACAAATTGCCGAAAAACTCCAACACATACCAGTACTTCCCTGATTTTTCACAGAGCTAATTAATCCTAACTTTCTTAAATCAAACTGTTCTGGCAAAATTTCATTTACTTCTGCAACACTAGTTTCATTTGCAGCAGACAGCCTGCCAGAAGCCGTTGCATTTTCATATTGTGTATAACTTGTAAACCGTCCCATATGCAAACCAGATTTTACTGCATTTGCAGAGATAACACTATTTTGTAATCCAGATATTGCTAATAAACTTAGTACACAAGCTGTCAACCGCTTTTTATTCAAATTCAAACACCTTCAATCAATTTCAATAAAATTTTTTTCTTCTGTCAAACAGGCATATGCAAATGCAAAATCTTGTTTTAATTTTTCTGCACAGATTTTTGCAGATTTTGAATTTTCAAAAATACCAAATACTGCTGAACCGCTTCCGGTCATAACAGCACATTTTGCACCGTGTTCTAATAAAGCTTTTTTCGCACGAGTTACATCTTGACAAGTAATAGCCAATTCAAATAAATTCGCACAGCTCCGGCATAATAAATCTTTATCCTGTGTTGCAATTGCCTGTAACATAGCTTTTGTATCTGGGTGTACTGGATTTTCTAATTTATCAATTGCACGATAAGCTTCTGGTGTAGAAATACTTTCTTTGCCTTTTAGAATTACCAACGGCAATTGATTCCATGGCTTTAATACTGTTAAAATTTCGCCGATACCTTGTGCAAATGCCGTTCCGCCTAATAAAAAATATGGCACATCTGCACCTAATTTCACAGCTAAATTTCTTAATTCCTGATTAGAATAGCCTGAATTTAATATTTTATTTAAGCCATATAATACACCTGCACCGTCAGCACTGCCACCGCCCATACCTGCGCCAGAAGGGATATGTTTTTCAATATGCATGATAATTTTTGCTTTTATTCCAGAATATTCTAAAAATAATTTTCCTGCTTTATAAGCAATATTTTTTTCATCACATGGAATTTCTGGATTATCACAAGTCAAATAAATGCCATCTCCCTCTGTAACAGACAAGCTTAATATATCATATACAGAAACAAGCTGAAAAATGCTATCTAGTTTATGATAACCATTTTCTGTTATTCCCGTAACATCTAGTGATAAATTAATTTTGGCATAGCATTTTATTTTCATATTGCACCATGTCTTTCCAAAAATTTCGTAATTTTCCCGACAGCTTCCATTAAATGCCTTAACGAATATGCATAAGAAATTCTAACAAAGCCCTCTCCGCTTTCGCCAAATGCATTTCCGGGAACAACGGCAACTTTTTCTTCTTCTAAAAGCTTTTCACAAAATTCTTCACTGGACATACCTGTACATTGAATACTAGGAAATACATAAAAAGCCCCTTCTGGTGAAAAACATGTCATGCCAATGCGATTAAAAGCTTCTACTAAGTATCTTCTACGGATATTATATTCTTTTACCATGCGTTCTACTTCATGGTCACAAGATTCTAATGCAGTAATTGCCGCATATTGACTTATTGTAGGAGAACTCATAATAATATACTGGTGAATTTTCACTAATTGCTCTGTGACAGGTGCAGGCGCACATAAATAGCCTAATCGCCAGCCAGTCATAGCAAAAGCCTTAGAAAAACCATTTACTATAATTGTTCTCTCTCGCATACCGTCTAATTCTGCAATAGAACAGTGCTTTCCTGTATAAGTCATCTCAGAATAAATTTCATCTGATAAAATCATAATATCTGTTCCATGCAAAACTTCTGCAATTGGTTCTAAATCTTCCCGTGTCATAATTGCGCCTGTTGGATTATTCGGGAACGGTAATATTAATAATTTTGTTTTATCTGTTATTTTTTCTTTGAGTTCCTGTGCTGTTAATTTAAATTTATTTTCCTGTTTTGTCGCAATGGGAACAGCAACACCGCTAGCCATTTCGACAATCGGCGAATAGCATACAAAGCTTGGCTCAACGATTAGCACTTCATCTTTTGGATTAATAAGCCCTCTGATTGCAATATCAATCGCTTCTGAACCGCCAACTGTAATAATAATTTCATGTTCCGGATTATAATCCACATGAATTTTTTTTGTTAAATATTTTGCAACAGATTCACGGAGCTGTGCCAATCCGGAATTTGCTGTATAAACAATTTTACGGCGTTCTAAAACATCAATTGCTTCTTTCCGAATGCTCCACGGTGTAGAAAAATCTGGTTCACCTACACCCAAACTAATCACACCGTCCATAGTTGCAGCCAAATCAAAAAATTTTCTAATACCAGACGGCTTCATATTCTGCACACGTTTTGACAAAATAGATTCATAATCCATTACCAGACCAGACTCCTTTCGTCAAATTCATCATCTTCAATAAAAATACCTTTTTCTTTATATCTTTTCAGAACAAAATGGGTTGCAGTTGCAAGTACACCCTCCATTGCAGATAATCTTTGTGAAACAAACATAGCAACATCTTTTAGACTTTCGCCTTTCACCGTCAAAGCCAAATCATACATACCAGACATTAAACAAACGCTTTCTACTTCGTCATACATCATGATAGTTTTTGCAATATCATCAAAGCCACAATCTTTTTTTGGTGTGACACGCAATTCAATTAAAGCTTCCACTTCGGTAGTTTTCGTTAATTCTTCGTTAATAATTGCCGTATACCCACGAATCACGCCTTTTGATTCCAGTCGCTGAATTTCAGTAGAAATTTCTTGTTCTGTCTTGCCGAGCATATCCGCAAGCTGTGCATTTGTCAGACGTGCATTTGTTTTTAATAAATGCAATAATTCATTCATAATAAATCCTCCTAATTGATTAATTAATATTGATAAAATGCGCTTCATGGCGCAAGTAATAACATACCTTGTCAAAACCACAGGCATTTGCTAACGCAATTCCTGTTTGAACGCCTTTGCCCAAATCTTCGGGACTATGTGCGTCAGAACCTAAAGTTAAAATCTTACCGCCGAGAGCTTTATAAAATTTTAATAAATTTTCATCAGGAAATGGCTTGCCATAGGATTGCCGATAA
This sequence comes from uncultured Ruminococcus sp., assembly GCA_947174085.1. Taxonomy (GTDB): domain Bacteria; phylum Bacillota; class Clostridia; order Oscillospirales; family Ruminococcaceae; genus UBA3855. The sequence continues at coordinate 673 of CAMWHN010000066.1, read as the reverse complement.
CCTGAAGTATTTAATTCAATGCCTTTTTGATTGTTTATAACTGATTTAAAAATTTCAGCAATGTAATCCTGATAAACTTGCATATTAATTTTAATATGAAATTTTCCTGCAATATATCGCAACGGATAAGTAATATGTCCCAGAACATCATAACAATCATGTTTTGTAATTTCCAGCAGAATATTAAAATAATTTTCTAATAAATCAGAAATATTTTCTTGTGCGTAATCCAGAAAATAAAAATCTAATTTATCAGGCAATTCATGTAAAGACGCAATTACAAAATCAAGTCTTTTGTCTTGATATAAGCTTTTTGCAAGTCCAAAATCTGCATTCGGCTCGCCTAATTCAATGCCATTAATAAACTGCATATTATTTTCACTAGAAATTAATTCTTTTGCAAATTGATTTTCTTGCATAGAATTTTCCCAACGCAACGCATAATTAAAAAAATCTTCTTCATTTCTGGGCTGTGTTGCATAAAATTCCTGTGAATAATATCTGCAAAGTTCAATATGATTTGTCACCGACCATGCATACAAGTTTAAATTTTTAGCTTGCTGATACATGTCTATAAATTTGGCGGAGCTGTCGGGTGAAAGTTCTGTATGCGTATGGCAATCTAGTAACTGCATGAAAATTCCTGCTTTCTCTGATAAGGTATATAATTTTA
>CAMWHN010000065.1 GCA_947174085.1 uncultured Ruminococcus sp. | reverse complement strand
GGCAAGGGATTTACCATTATTTTTATTTTTTAGTATTAAGAAAGGAGTAAGCTACTTGGGAAATTTACAGTATGCACAGAAAAAGCGACTGTAAATATAATATATATGATATATTTGAGTAGCAGGAATTTATAACATGAGTTTTCGCATTATAGGAACAGGCATGTATGTTCCGCCGAAAGCAGTGACAAATGATGATTTGGCACAGATAGTAGAAACATCTGACGAATGGATTTCTAAAAGAGTTGGTGTCAAAGAACGCAGAATTTCCGAAACTGAATTTACTTCTGAAATGGGATTGAAAGCGGCGCAATCAGCTTTAGAAGATAGTGGCGTGAAAGTAGAAGAATTAGATGCGATTTTTGCGGCAACAGTCAGCGGAGAAACATCTTCGCCGTCCATGTCCTGTATGATTCAGCACGGCTTAGGCGCAACTTGCATGGCAATGGATATTAATGCTGCATGTTCTGCATTTTTGTTTTTACTGGAAACAGCAGCAGGATTTTTCGCATTACACAAAAATTTCAAGAAAATTCTAGTTGTCGGCGCAGAACGCATGAGTGGTATTTTAGATTTTACAGACAGAAGTACATGTGTCATTTTTGGTGACGGTGCAGGTGCGGCTGTGTTGGAACGTGGTGAAAATTATTTAGATTCTGTTATTACAGTAAAGGGCGGAGATGATGTTATTAAAATTCCGCATAGCATTGGCAATTCACCATATTTTAACAGGGAACAAGATACACCATTTGTTCACATGCAGGGACAAGAGACTTTTAAATATGCTGTAACATCGATTTCACAAGACGTTACAACGTTATTAGAAAATAATAATCTGACAATAGATGATATTGCATGGATTGTACCGCATCAGGCAAATAAGCGTATTATAGATTTTGCGGCAAAGCGTCTTGGGATAGCAAATAGCAAATTTTTCTGTAATATCGAAAAATATGGTAATACTTCCAGTGCATCCGTACCGATTGCCTTGCATGAACTTGCAAAAAGCGGTAATTTAAAACGTGGAGATAAAATTATTCTCTGTGCGTTTGGCGGTGGCTTATCTAATGTCGCTTGCTTAATAGAATGGTGATAATCAGAAAAAATTCTGGTTCACATATATTATATCACAAAAAAGGAGTAAAAACAATGGTACAGGAAAAAATTCTTGAATTGCTTGCAGAAGCAACAGACGTAGACACTGCTGACATCACAGCAGAAACAGCATTTGCAGATTTGGGCATTGATTCTCTGGATTTAACAGAAATGGCAATGCAACTCGAAGAAGAGTTTGACATTACACTTGAAATGTCTCCAGAACTGAACACAGTTGGCAAATTAGTTGAAACTGTTGAAAAACTGATTGCAGAGGCATAAGCTATGATGCAATCGCCTATTTGTGAACTGCTGGGCATTGCGTACCCTGTGTTCCAAGGCGGTATGGCGTGGATTGCTGACGGCAAATTAGCCGCAGCAGTCTCTAACGCCGGCGGTCTGGGAATTATTTCAGCGATGAACGCAAATGCCGAGTATGTCAGAGAACAGATTAAAATTGCCAAAAGCTTAACAAATAAGCCTTTTGGTGTGAATATTATGCTCATGAGTCCATTTGCAGACGAATGTGCAAACGTCTGCGCAGAAGAAAAACCTGCTGTTGTCACAACAGGTGCAGGAAGTGCAGGCAAATATATTGCTTTATGGAAAGAAGCCGGTATTAAAGTTATTCCTGTGATTGCATCTTCTACTATGGCAAAACAAGCAGAAAAAGCCGGAGCAGATGCAGTCATTGCAGAGGGTCAGGAATCTGGCGGTCATATCGGAGAATTAAGCACAATGGCACTTGTGCCACAAGTAGTAGATTCTGTAACTATTCCGGTATTAGCCGCAGGGGGAATTGGTGACGGCAGAGGAATTGCAGCGGCATTCATGCTTGGAGCTGTTGGTGTGCAAATGGGAACAAGATTTTTAGTTGCCAAAGAATGTAATGTACATCAAAATTATAAAGATATGATTCTAAAAGCAAAAGATATTTCCACGCAAGTCACAGGTCGCCGTTTTGGTGGTAATACTTGCCGTGGTATTAAAAATAATTTTACCAGAAATTTTGTAAAACTTGAATTTGCACCAGAAGCAACACAAGAGTCTATTGCGGATTTGGGTGCAGGTTCGCTTAGAAAAGCCGCTGTTGATGGTGATGTTAAAAATGGCAGTGTGCTTGCCGGTCAAATTTCTGGTCTTGTCAAGAAAGAGCAAACTTGTCAGGAAATTATTTCTGAAATTATGCAAGAGGCTGAAAATTGCCTGAAAGGAGCTGTATCATGGGTAAAATAGCATTTGTATTTTCTGGACAGGGCGCACAGCATGTCGGTATGGGACAAGATTTTTATGAAAATATCCCATCTGTGAAAAATTTATATCATGCTTGTGAAGCAATTCGTTCCGGAACAATTGAACAAAGTTTTACTGGTGATGGTGAGGCTTTGAAACAAACACAAAATACACAGCCTTGTTTATATTTAGCAGATTTAGCTCCTGCATTGGCATTAATCGAAAATGGTGTTAAACCAGATGGACTTGCCGGCTTTTCATTGGGTGAAATTCCGGCTCTTGCCTTAGCGAAAGCGTATTCTCTGGAAGATGGTTTTAAAATTGCATGTGTAAGAGGACAAGCTATGGCAAACGCTTCTGAATCTGTCAATGCTTCTATGATGGCTGTTGTGAGAATCCCAAGTGAACAAGCGGAAGAATTAGCAAAGCCTTATGATAAAATTTTTCCAGTAAATTATAATTCGCCTATGCAATTAGTATTTTCTGGTGATAAAGAACAATTAACGGCATTCAGTGCTGATGTCAAACAGGCAAAAGGCAGAGGATTAATGCTCAAAGTGAGTGGTGCATTTCATTCGCCGTATATGACACCGGCAGTTGAGCCATTTGCAAAGGCTCTTGAAGATTTTGAAATTAAATTGCCTGAAATTCCTGTGTATGCGAATTTTACAGCAAAGCCTTATGAAAATGATACTAGAAAATTAATGCTGGAGCAAGTCAATCACCCAGTACAATGGACTAGATTAATTAAAAATATGGCAGAAGATGGCTTTGATACGTTTATAGAAACAGGTGTTGGCAATACGTTACAGAAATTAATTATGCAGATTTTACCAGAGGCAAAAGTTTATCAAGTAGAAAATATGGAAACACTGCATAAAGTATTAGAGATTTTATAATTAGAAAGGACGAAAACACATGCTAAAAGATAAGATTGCTGTTGTAACTGGGGGTTCACAGGGCATAGGCTTTGAAATATGTAAAAAATTTGCAGAAAATGGCGCAAAAATTGCAATAATAGATATAAATTCTGCTGAAAAAATGCAAACGGCACAGCAGGAGCTTGAAAAATTTGGAACAGAAGTGCAATTATATTCCTGCAATGTTGCAGATAGTACACAAGTTGCAGACACTTGCAAGCAGATTTTAAAAAATTTTGGACGTGTTGATATTTTAGTGAATAATGCCGGTATTACAAGAGATAATTTAATTTTACGCATGAGCGAAACAGATTTTGATGCAGTCATAGATGTAAACTTAAAAGGTGCATTTTATATGATTAAAAATTTCTATCGTCCTATGATAAAACAAAAATCCGGTAAAATTATTAATATTAGTTCTGTATCTGGTTTATTTGGCAATGCAGGACAAGCTAATTATTCTGCATCTAAAGCAGGCATTATTGGCTTGACAAAATCTACTGCGAAAGAACTCGCTGGACGTGGCATTTGTTGTAATGCTATTGCTCCCGGATTTATTGCAACAAGTATGACAACCAGTTTTCAAGATAATGCAGAATTAATCAAATCAATTCCGGCAGGAAGATTTGGCAAGCCGGAAGAAGTTGCCGGATTGGCATTATTTTTAGCTTCTCCGCAGTCGGATTATATTACAGGTGAAGTCATTCGCATAGACGGCGGTATGGCGATGTAAGCAAGGAGGAATTTTTTCATGAAAAAAGTTGTTATTACAGGCATGGGTGCTGTTACTCCGATTGGTAATAATATCTCTGAATTTCAGAAAGCATTATTTGAAGGAAAAAATGGTATTGGTTTCATTACAAAATTTGATATTACAGATTCTAAATATAAAGTTGCTGGTGAAATTAAAAATCTTGATACAGCATCTATTTTGGGTAAGCCGTTTGTTCGTAGAACAGACGTTTTTACACAATATGCAATCATTGCCGCCCGTGAAGCAATGGCGCAAAGTGGATTAATTGCAAATCCAGAAAATGAGAATATGAATATTGATTCTGAACGTTTGGGCGTATGTTTTGGCTCTGGTATTGGCGGTGTAGAAACGCTCTGTGCTGACCATAAAAATTTACTGGAAAAAGGTGCTAGAAAAGTATCACCTTATTTTGTGCCTAAGATGATTTATAATATCGCAGCCGGAAATATTGCAATTGAATTTCATGCCAATGGCTCTTGTACGGCAGTTTCTACAGCGTGTGCAACAGGTGCAACGGCAATTGGCGAAGGCTATCGTGTAATTTTACATGGCTATGCAGATGCTATGATTTGTGGTGGTTCTGAATCAGCTATTAATGCTTTGACTGTTGCAGGGTTTGGCAATTGTCAGGCTTTATCTGATACAGGAGACCCTGAAAAAGCTTGCAGACCGTTTGATAAAAATAGAAATGGCTTTATTATGGCAGAGGGCGCAGGCGTTATGATTCTTGAAGAATATGAACACGCAAAACAAAGAGGCGCAAATATTATTGCAGAAATTTGTGGCTATGGTACAACTTGTGATGCCCATCATGTAACAGCTCCTGACCCAAATGCAATTTATGTCGCAAAGGCATTTCAACAGGCGATGCCGGAAGATATGCAAAATATAGACTTGTCAAGAGTATATGTTAATGCACACGGCACAAGTACAAAATTAAATGACGAAACTGAAACAAAGGCTTTGAAAAAAGTATTTGGCGAAGATGGCGCAAAGAAATTGCATATTAGTTCGACAAAATCTATGACAGGGCATATGTTGGGCGCAACTGGCACAGTAGAAGCAATTGCAAGTATATTAGCTTTGGTAAATAATACTGTTCCGCCAACGATTCATTATGAAACACCTGACGAAGCATGTGATTTGAATTATACACCAAATCGAGCTGTAACTACGCCAATTGAATTGGCTTTGTCATCTAATTTAGGCTTTGGCGGTCATAATGCTGTTGTTGCATTTAGAAAAATCTGAGGTGAATTGCATGACAAAACAAGAAATTATGCAAATTATTCCGCATAGAGATAATATGCTATTACTAGATGAAGCTGTTGCTGAAAATGGTAAAGCTTTTGGAAAATTGCGCATTACTGGTGACGAATGGTTTCTAAAAGGACATTTTCCAGATAATCCTGTTGTTCCCGGAGTGATTCTGTGTGAAATTTTAGCACAGTCGGCTTGTGTATTGCTAGCCGGAGAATCTGAGAATAAAACGCCTTATTTTTCAAAATTAGATAATGTAAAATTCCGGAATCCAGTTAAGCCGAATGATATTTTTGAAACAGAATGTGAAATTATTAATAAAAAAGGCGCATTTTATTTCTGTAAGGGCAAAGGCTCTGTCAATGGAAAAGTCTGTGTAACAGCAGAATTTGCCTTTGCACTGGTTGACGCATAAGCAGGGGGTGCAAACATGGGTGTATTAGATAAATTCAAAAGCAAAATGGATAGTCTGAAAAACACATATCAGAAAATAGATGCTTCTGTGAAAATTACTTGCAAAAAATGTGGCTATGAAGCAAAAGCCTATGATTTAATTGAAAATTTTTATATCTGCCCTGAATGTGGAAATTATTACCGCATGGGCGCAAGAGATAGAATTAATTTATTAACAGATAAAAATAGTTTTAAAGAATTATACAAAGGCTTAACAAGTAAAAATTTTTTGGAATTTCCTAGTTATCAAGATAAATTAAAAAAAGCAACTAGTGATACCGGAGAAGAAGACGCTGTTGTTTGTGGTACGGCTAGTATTGGCGAAAATCCTTGTGCAATATTTGTCATGGATTCTAAATTTATGATGGCAAGTATGGGCAGTGTCGTAGGTGAAAAAATTACTAGATTATTTGAATATGCAATTGAATATAAATTACCTGTAATTGGCTTTACGGCTTCTGGTGGTGCTAGAATGCAAGAGGGCGTTATTTCTCTCATGCAAATGGCAAAAGTCAGCGGAGCTGTCAAAAATCATAGTAATGCAGGATTATTATATATTACTGTCTTAACAGACCCGACAACAGGCGGTGTCACAGCAAGTTTTGCAATGCAGGGTGATATTATTCTAGCAGAGCCTAAAGCTCTAGTTGGCTTTGCGGGGCGTAGAGTGGTAGAACAGGCAACGAAAAGTCAATTGCCGGATAATTTCCAGAAAGCTGAATTTATGTTGGAACATGGTTTTATTGATGCGATTATTCCACGTCCGGAGTTATCAAACGTATTATCAGAATTGCTGATACTTCACAAAAGGAGTGTGTAATTATGAACCCTTATGAAAAGTTGAAAGCGACTAGAAAAAGTGACAGACCTACCAGCAATGCATATATACAAGAAATTTTTGATTCGCCGTTGGAATTACATGGTGATAGAAGATTCAGTGATGATTTGGCAATTGTTGCAGGTGTCGGATTTCTTGGAAAATATCCAGTAACGTTTATTGCGACAGAAAAAGGCAAACCAGATTTACAAGACCGTATGGCAAGAAATTTCGGTTGTCCTAAGCCTGATGGCTATCGCAAGGCATTGCGCTTAATGAAACAGGCTGAAAAATTTCATAGACCTGTGATTTGTTTCGTAGACACACAGGGTGCATTTGCCGGTGCTGATGCTGAAGAACGTGGACAAGGACAGGCAATTGCAGAAAGCATTATGGAAATGATGGGATTAAAAACACCTGTAATTTCTATTGTAATTGGCGAAGGCGGCAGCGGTGGCGCATTGGCTTTGGCTAGTGCTAATAAAGTATTTATTTTAGAAAATGCTGTATATTCTGTCATTTCGCCAGAGGGTTGCGCAAGTATTCTCTGGAAAGAAGCTAGTCCCGAAAATGTTGCAAAAGCCGCTGAATGTTTGCATATTACGGCACAGGATATGAAAAATTTAGGCGTTGCAGAGGCTGTAATTCAAGAAGATTTTGAGAATTTTTCTGACATGTGTGAAATGTTAAAAAATAAGTTAATAGAAGCTGTCGAAGAATTAATAGATTTCTCAGAAGAAGATTTGTTAGAACAGCGTTATAGAAGATTTCGCAAATTTGGTGTGTTTGAGGAAGAAAAAAAAGGTTTTTTCCGTAAAAAATAAAATTTAAAACTATCCCCCCAGTTTCGGGGGGCTTTTTGCCAAATGATTATTTGACACACGTCTATTTTAAGTTATTTAATTTAAATTTAATCTAAAAGGAGAATTGCTATGAAGCCTTTGTATCAGAAATTTAGTACAGCAGAATTTGATGAACAGGGAAATTTTAAAAATTTTTCTCTGCATTATGATGAAAATTATAATTTCGCCTATGATGTTGTGGACGAAATCGCAAGGCAAGAACCTGAAAAAAAAGCTGTGGTTTGGTGTGACGAACAGGGAAATGAAAAAATATTGACGTTCGGAGAAATTAGTAAATTATCTTCGCAGACAGCAAATTATTTCAGAAACCAAGGCATTCAAAAAGGTGATAGAGTATTATTAATGCTCAAACGGCATTTTGAATATTGGTATATTATAATTGCATTACATAAAATCGGAGCTTTGTCAATTCCAGCAACGCATATGTTGCAAGTACATGATATTGCCTATAGAATTGATATGGCAGGTGTTAAAGCTGTTGTTTGTGCAGAAGATGAAGCTATTTGCGAACGTGTCAAAAAAGCTTCTGAATTGAGCAAACAAGAAGTATTGCTTTATAATGTTCGTAAAGAATATAACGGGTTTACTTGCTTAGATGATAAAATTGCAAATGCATCTCCTGTTTTAGAACGTGTGCCAACTAAGGCAACTGACCCTATGATTATGTATTTTACTTCTGGTACAACGGGAAATCCAAAAATGGCTGTGCATAATTATACTTATTCGTTGGCGCATATTGTCACAGCAAAATATTGGCAATGTGTCAAAGATAATGGTTTGCATTTAACTGTTGCAGATACTGGTTGGGCAAAAGCGTCTTGGGGAAAAATCTATGGACAATGGCTTTGCGGAAGTGCTGTCATGGTATATGAATTTGAACGGTTTGACGGTAAAAAAATGATGCAAGTACTTGAAAAATATCAGGTAACTAGTTTCTGTGCGCCTCCGACTTTGTTTAGATTATTAGCAAAAGGCGGTATTGATAGAAAAAGTTTTGCCAGTGTGGAACATGCTTCCACGGCGGGAGAAGCTTTACAGGAAGAAATTATTAAATTATTTTATGAAAAAACAGGGCTTGAAATTATGGAAGGTTTCGGACAAAGTGAAACTGTAGTTATTATTGGTAATTTTGCAGGTTCACACCCGAAACGTGGCTCTATGGGTAAGCCAAACCCGTTATATCATGTGATGCTTGTCGATAATGAACAAAATCCAGTCAAAGCAGGAGAACAAGGCGAAATTGTTATTGATACTCGGGAACGTATGCCAGAGGGCTTGTGTCAAGGCTATGAAAATAATGCACTTGCCAATGCTCGTTATTGGAAAAATGATATTTTTCATACTGGTGATACAGCGTATTATGATAAAGATGGTTATTATTATTATATCGGTCGTTTAGATGATGTGATTAAATCCAGTGGCTATCGCATAGGACCATTTGAAATAGAAAGTGTATTAATTCAGCATGAAGCTGTATTAGAATGTGCTGTTACTGGTATTCCAGATAGCGAAAGAGGACAGCTTGTGAAAGCAACAGTTGTATTGCGTGAAGGCTATGAAAAATCTGAAGAACTTAAAGCAGAATTAAAGCAATTCGCCAAAGAACGCCTTGCCGGTTATAAATATCCTAGAGTGATTGCTTTTATTGACGAAATGCCCAAAACTACTAGCGGAAAAATTTGTTATAATATTCTCAGAGAACAAGACTGGAAAAAATAATTAAAAACCAGCGGTATATTATATACTGCTGGTTTTATTTTTTTGCAGAAATCCGAAAATAACTAAAAATAATAAGCCAATTAATAACGTGATTGCGGATAATAAAATTGCTTGATTTGTTAAAATATGCAGATAGCCGACAACTGCGGAAAAAATTTGCTGGTCTTTGATAACAAAGCCGGATACATAATCTGTTGCTTTTAGATACATACAGGGCAATAATAATAATAATCCAGAAATAAAACTTGCAATTCCAGTCCAGTATAAAAATTCAGTTATTTGTTTCATGCAACAGAGTAATAATAAAATAAAAATAATTATACTTGCAATTATGCATAATATAGAAATTTTATTTAATAACCCAATATATTTTTTTGCAGTTTTCAGCCAGCCGTTTTCCTGAATGGTCGAAAATTTAAATGTAGTCTCTGATCCACATCTGACGCTGGCGCCGACTAGGCGAGTGTAGCTCTCGGGGGGCGCCGGATCATTAAGAAGGGGGGGGGGGGGGGGGG
>CAMWHN010000064.1 GCA_947174085.1 uncultured Ruminococcus sp. | reverse complement strand
GGGTTATAATAGAAAAGTACAATTATTATAAAATTAAAATTATTAGGAGGCGATAAGAGTGCAACAAGCACCTAGAAAAAAACGCCGTCGCAAATTATCTGCTGTCGGTGCTTTCGTGATGTTTTTAATGTTCCTAGTAACTATGTTAGGCGTTTATGGCATCGTTCATTTATTAGTTTCACCAGCCGCAAATAAAAATAATCAGGTAGAAACAGTTGATTTAGAAGTTACAGAACCTTCGGAAATCGAGACAACAGAAGAACCGACAACGGAACCGCCGACAGAGCCACCGCCATTGGTAATTTATCCAGAGCAAGATATTACTACAATGCAACTAGATGAAAATATTGGCAGTCAATATGCTTTGTTAGTCGATTGTGATAATCATAAAATATTAGCACAAAAAGGCGCAGAAGAAAAAATTTATCCGGCATCTATGACAAAATTAATGACTTTAATTGTCGCAATTGAACATACAGAAAATTTTAACGATACGTTTACAATGACACAGGAAATTATCAATGATTTATATGCACAAGAAGCATCTATGGCAGGCTTTGCCGGTGAAGAAGAATGTTCCGTAATGGACATGCTATATGGTGCAGCATTGCCGTCTGGTGCAGATGCAACAACTGGTCTTGCTATGTATGTAGCAGGCTCAGAAGAAGCGTTTGTAAAACTCATGAATGAAAAAGTAGCAGAACTCGGCTTGCAACATACGCATTTTATGAATTGCAGTGGTCTGCATGATGAAAATCATTATAGCACACCAACAGATATTGCCTTGATTCTGGAATATTGTTTGCAGAATGAAACCTGTAAGAAAATTATTTCTACCTATACTTATACAACAAATTCTACAGAACAACATCCAGACGGCATTACACTTTATGATTCTATGTTTAGCAAAATGACTGGTACAGAAGTAGAGGGTATTACAATTCTCGGCGGAAAAACAGGTTATACTGACGAGGCCGGTCAATGTTTGGCAAGTTACGCACAAACACCGGACGGGCATTGCTATATTGCAGTTACTTCCAAAGGAATTGGCAAATATCAATCTGTTTATGATGCATTTAAGCTATATGGCACAATTACAGGTACATATCCAATGGGAGATGCTGTAACAGAAACATCTGCTGAAACAAATGCTGACATGCTGGAAGTACCTGTAGCATAATACTGCAAATGTTAGGAGTTGCGATTTATGAGAGGTAGAAAAAGAACAAAACAGCAACATGTCATCTTTGCAATAGTCGCAGTCTGTCTGTTATTAGTTGCAGGTATCTGGGTGATAGATGCTGTTTTGCGATTTTTCTATAAACCGCAGGATATTATTAATTATATTAGTGACGAGCGAGAAATTTCAGAAAAATCTGTTATTTCTATGGAAGAACCAGAACAAACTGAAACGACAACAAATGATTCTGGAACGTTTGGCTCTGATAACATGAAAATTAATAAAGCAGACATGGGTATTCCAAAAGGTTATAAAATAATTCAAAAAGAATGGAATAGCATTCATTCGGGTAGTTTATTACAGTTAGATAATTATCATGAATTTACAGGTACTGTTAATACACTAACAGGTCTTGAACAAAAAAATAATCACTATCGTTTGAGAAATATGACATTGCAAGTACAAACGCCTGTTGTGAATGCTATGAACGAACTGGCAGAAGCATATCATGAATTTTCGGGCAGAGATGATTTAATGATTTATAGCACAACGGAAGTCTATGCAACACAAGGGAGTTTATATCCAGATATTTTGCCGGATAGAAGCACAGGATATTGTCTTGATTTGGCATTTCTAAATAATGACGGAAGTATTTCTAAAATTACAGCAAATAATAACGGGTGGCTTGTGGAAAATGCCTATCGTTTTGGATTTATATTTAGTTACACAGAAACAAATCAAGATAAAACAGGTATTTCCCCTGCTCCGTATCATTTGCGATATGTTGGCAAGGCACATGCTAGTTTAATGCAAGAAAGTCATATGGATTTACATACTTATTTGAATACATTGCAATCTTATGAAGTTAATAATTATTTTTCTTATGAAGCAAAGAACGTATCAATTTATTATGTAAAAGCAGAAAATTCAGGTATGACAAATGTACCTGTTCCAGACGGCGAAAATTATGATATTTCTGGAAATAACACAGATGGCTATATTATCTGTGTTTATAACACAGTAAATTAAAAGCTTGCGTGATAATGCACTACGCAGGCTTTTTAATTAAAAAAAAGCTTGACAGGTTATTATTTTAATGTTATACTTATAATTATTCAGGAAAGGGGGAAAAGGCATGTCAGATAAATTATTTTTAACAGAAGATGATGTAACAAAAGTAACACTGGAATCTTTTAAAAATCAACAAGAAGGCGTGACAGAATATCCTATTTTGGAATTTGATAACAATGCATTAGATTTATTAGCAATGGGTGTTCATGAAACTTTGCAGTATAGTAATATAAAACCAGCAGGAGGAAAATTATATTTATTTTTTAAACGCTTATTTGATATTTTAGTTTCTGCAATTGCTTTATTTATATTATTAATTCCGTTGGGAATTATTATGTTATTAATTTATCTTGCTGACAAAGGCAATCCGATATTTTCACAAATTCGCCTGACACAAGACGGAAAGCCATTTCGTATGTATAAATTACGTTCTATGTGCATAGACGCAGAAGCCCGATTTGCAGAAGTGCAGAAAGAAAATAAAAGTGATGGCATTGCTTTTAAAAGTGATGATGACCCTAGAATTACCAAAATCGGAAAATTTATCAGAAAAACTTCTATTGACGAGTTACCACAATTTTGGAATGTGCTAAAAGGCAACATGTCTTTAATAGGTCCTAGACCGCCGTTGCCAAGAAAAGTTGTTTTATATACACCAGAACAAATGAATAGATTGCTTGTAAAAGGCGGATTATCTTGTATTTGTTAGACAGAGGGAAGAAGCGACATGGAATTTGATAAATGGGTAGAAAGTGATGTGCGCTACATAAAAACCAGAAGTTTTAGACTAGATATTTGTTTGTTGTTTAAAACAATTGGTGCAGTAATTTTAAGAAAAGGTGCAAAATAAATATATTTTTTATGCAAGAGGGGGGTTAATTTTGAGACGTTCCAGAAATGATACTTTGCAATATATTTATTCTCTTAGCAGGCAATACGAAAAACAAGGCTTGCAAGTAAAAAGCGTAAATATGCCACTTCGTGATTATGCACAATTTGCTGTTATGAAATTTATGTTATATCTTGCGGACAGTAATAGAAATATTAAAGATTATGAAGTTGAGATTATTAATAATTGACTTGGATTTTCAATTTCTAAAGGCTATATTATAAAATTTTTAGAAGAACATAGAATTTCATCAGAGGCTATTTTTGAGACTATGCTAGGTTTGCTAGCTATATTTATTCAAGCAGATATTATCAATCAGGGAAAAAACGGTAATACATCTTCGTTATTACTGGATTTTCTGGACGAACTAGGACTAGAATTTATTACTTGTGACGGACAGTATGATGACAGACAAACAAAAGCATTAGCAATGTTAATGTTGCGTTTGAAAAACTACAGAACTGCATATTTCAGAAGTTGGAAAAAATTGCATTCAGATAAAATTAATATTTCTGAAATGCCTGTTTCTAATCGTCCTGTCATGCAAGATATATTAAAATTTAAACCAGAATCAGAGCCAGAAACAGAACAAAATTCAGAACCTGAATTACCTGAACCAGAAGAAAATTTGGAAGATTTATTAAAAAATTTGAATGATTTAACGGGCTTAATAAAAGTCAAAGAAGATTTAAATAGTTTAATTAACTTGCTGAAAGTACATAAAATGCGTGCGGAAAGAGGTTTGCCACAAGCGTCTGTTTCATTGCACATGGTATTTTCTGGAAATCCCGGAACAGGAAAAACAACAGTTGCCAGATTAATGGGGAAAATTTATAAAGCCTTAGGCGTGTTAAGCAAAGGGCATTTAATCGAAGTAGACCGTTCTGGATTAGTCAGCGGTTATGTTGGACAAACAGCTATGAAAACAAAAAAAATAATTGACAGTGCTTTAGGAGGCGTATTATTCATTGACGAAGCATATGCTTTAACAGCAAATACAGGTTCTAATGACTTCGGCACAGAGGCGATTAATACGCTTTTAAAAGCAATGGAAGATAACAGAGATAATTTAATTGTAATTGTCGCAGGGTATCCGGATTTAATGCAGGAATTTTTAGATTCTAATCCGGGATTGCGTTCCAGATTTAACAAGCAAATTATATTTGATGATTATACACCAGAAGAATTAATGGATATTTTTACTAGTATCTGTTCTAAATCTTTTTTTGAATTAACAGAAGATGCTTCAGAATGCGCAAGGGAATTTTTTAAAAACCGTGCAGAACAGCATCTTGCAAGTTTTTCTAACGGTCGTGATGTGCGGAATTATTTTGAAAAAGCTCTCACGAATCAGGCGAATCGTCTTGCAACTATGTGTACAGTAACAGACGAGGAACTTGTAGTAATTACAAAACAAGATTTAGAAATGATAGAATTATTTTAATTTTTAAAACGGAGGTATTTTTTTATGGTAGTCATTGAAATGGAAAACGGTAAAAAAATTGAACTGGAGTTATATCCAGAAATTGCGCCGATTTCTTGCGCAAATTTTGAAAAGCTTGTAAAATCAGGCTTTTATGACGGTTTAATTTTTCACAGAGTAATTTCCGGCTTTATGATTCAAGGCGGTTGCCCACGTGGCACAGGTACAGGCGGTTCAGATGAGAATATCAAAGGCGAATTTTTAGCAAATGGTGTGCCAAATAATTTAAGCCATACAAGAGGTGTCATTTCTATGGCGAGAGCAAATAATCCAAATTCTGCTAGCTCACAATTTTTTATTGTGCATAAAGATTCGGTATTTTTAGACGGACAATATGCAGCGTTTGGCAAAGTTATTTCGGGCATAGAAGTCGTTGACGAAATTGCAAGTGTGCAGACAAATGCAATGGATAAGCCTTTGAAACCGCAAGTCATGAAAAAAGTATATATCCAGTAAAATTTTATTAAAAAACACCGGAACGTGTAGATTCCGGTGTTTTCTGTATTATAAATTTTTCAAAATTTCTAAGCAGTTTTTACAAATTTTCTTTCCATGAAATTCACGAAACGGTTCTTGAATCGTTTCTTCTGCATCACAGATAATACATTTTTGCTGACTTTTACGAAGTATAATACTATCACCTTCAAGGAAAATCTGTAAATAATCATCTTGATTAATATTAAGTGTTTTTCTCATTTCTTTTGGCAAAACAAATCTACCCAAAGAATCAATCCGTCTAAAAATACCCGTACCTTTCATTGTGTCAAACCTCCTGTATAATTTATCTGTCAATATAAAATTACTCATCGTCCTGAGACATTTCCCAGTTATGATATACGTTTTGAACATCATCATTTTCTTCGAGATGTTCCAGCAGTAACTGCATTTTTTTAATCGCATCTTCATCTGTTAATTGCGTATAAGTAGATGGGATTTTTTCAGCTTCTGCCGAAAGAACATGATAGCCCTTTTCTGTTAAGGCTTCTCGCATAGCATGTACATTGCTAGCATCACATTCCATAATAATTGTATCTTCTTCTACTGTGAGGTCATCACCACCACATTCAAAGCAATCTTCCATTGCCGTATCTTCGTCAATTTCTGTATTTTCGACAACAACAATGCCTTTTGTAGAAAACATAAACGATACACAGCCAATTGTGCCTAGATTACCGCCGAATTTATCAAAATAATGCCGAACATCTGCCGCAGTACGATTTTTATTATCTGTTAGGCATTCTACAATTACAGCAACGCCACTAGGTCCATACCCCTCATAGACCATAGATTCATAATTATTTTTATTGCCCTCACCAGACGCTTTTTTAATTAATCTTTCGATATTATCATTTGGGACATTATTTGATTTTGCCTTTGCGATTAAATCACGAAGTTTTGCATTACTATTTGGGTCGGGGCCACCCTCTTTAATGCAAACAATCATTTCACGCCCAATTTTCGTAAAAATTTTTGCTTTGACTGCGTCAGTTGCTTCTTTTTTACGTTTGATATTATTCCATTTGGAATGTCCTGACATGAAAAAATTCACTCCTTGTTATTTAAAATTTCTGCTTGCATATTCCAGATTTGCTGGAATAATTCTTCTAGCCGTTGGGTATTACCGGAAAGATGCAGATAGCCGAAAACGGCTTCTAATCCCGTTGCTTTTCGATAGTCCACAGGTTTTGCACTTTTAGGAATCGTACTAACAGCATTTTTACCACGTTGAAAAACTGCTTGTTCCTGTTCTGTGAAAATAAGCTTTTCAGATACACGAGCTTGATAAAAAGCGCATACCAGCTTAATTTTTGCATTATGCAATTTATGAACAGCCGTATTGCCCTGTTTTACAATTGCTGTACGAATCATAAACTCATAGACACTATCGCCAAGAAATGCAAGTGTTAACGGACTAAATTGCCTTGCTTCCTGTTCTGATAACAGCATATTATTTATCATAATTATTATTTATTACCTGATATAATCAAATTCAAAGCCGAAAATATTCACTGTATCTCCCTCTTGTATGCCCAATTCTTCGAGTTTATCAATAATACCACTAGAGCGCAATACTCTTTGAAAATACTGCAAAGAAGAATAATCTTGCATATTCACAGTTCTTAGAATCGGCGCAAGCCAAGGCGCAGAAATATAATAAATATTATCTTCTATTTCAATTTCAAATTCTTGTCTGGAAGAAAGTTTTGTTTCCCAGTCTGCAAGTGTGAGAGGCTGTGCTTCAAAAATTTTCACAGGCGGTAATTTAGATAATTCTTCACTGACAATCTGCATTAATTCTCTTGTGCCTTTGGTAGTTACAGCAGAAATTGCATAAAATTTCAAATTTTTTGCTGTTACAAAATTTTCTAATTCTGCAATTTGTTCTGGTGTTGCCATATCAGATTTATTTGCAACTACAATTTGCGGACATTCTGCAAGAGATTCACTGAAATTTGCTAATTCTTGATTAATTTTTTCAAAATCTTCTACTGGATTACGTCCCTCTGAACCGGATACGTCAATAACATGCAAAATTAATCTACATCTTTCCACATGGCGCAAAAATTCATGTCCTAATCCAGTTCCCTCGCTCGCACCTTCGATTAAGCCCGGAATATCTGCCATCACAAAAGAACGTTCTTCATCTAAGCGCACGACACCCAACACAGGCGTTAAAGTTGTAAAATGATAATTTGCAATTTTAGGCTTTGCCGCACTGACAACAGAAATCAATGTTGATTTTCCGACATTTGGAAAACCGACCAGTCCTACATCTGCTAATAATTTTAATTCCAGCGTTATATCAAAACTTTCACCAGTGAAACCCGGTTTTGCAAATTTTGGAATTTGTCTGGTAGAAGTTGCAAAATTAGAATTGCCTTTCCCACCACGTCCACCTTTTGCTAAAACATGGGGTTCATCATCAGACATATCTGCCATAATACGACCAGTTTCCGCATCTTTAATTAGCGTACCACGAGGAACTTTAATAATTAAATCAGGCGCACTTTTTCCAGTACAGCGTTTCGCACCGCCGTTTTCTCCGTTTTGTGCAATATATTTTCTTTTATAACGAAAATCAATTAGAGTAGAAAAATTATCATCTACTTGAAAAATAATATTTCCGCCGTTTCCGCCGTCACCGCCATCAGGTCCGCCGGCTGCAACATATTTTTCCCTGTGAAAAGATACAGCACCGTCACCGCCGTTGCCTGCTTTAATTTTAATTTTGGCTTTATCGACAAACATTGCTTTTCATCCTTTCGCTTTAAAACAAAATCCCAAGCTTTCCACGAAAAAGCGAGGGATTTATTGTTTTCTCAAAAAAACTTAGTCGGCATAAACGCTGACACGCTTGCGGTCACGTCCCCAACGCTCGAATTTTACTCTGCCATCAACAGTTGCAAACAGAGTATCATCAGAGCCACGACCTACACCAACACCTGGGTGAATGTGTGTGCCACGCTGACGAACAATAATATTACCAGCAGTTACAAACTGACCGTCTGCACGCTTCACACCTAATCTTTTGGATTCAGAGTCACGACCATTCTTGGTAGAACCCATACCTTTTTTATGTGCAAAAAATTGCATACTGATTCTAAGCATTTATTACACCTCCGAAACTTGAATTTTAATATTATCTGGATATTCTTCCGAAATACATTGCAGATGAACAAATAACCCGTCTAAAATAACAGCTCCGTTTCCGGTTTGTACTTGTTTTAAACAAATTTTAATAATATTATTTTTAGCAGAAATATCAGCTTGTTCATGAAAGCTTTCTGTGATTAAATTCGCCGTCAATTGCACGGCTGAAGAAACTGACGCACAAATAATATCTTGTCCCATATCTGCATAATCTGCATGTCCTTTAATAGAACAGCTACAGAATTTGCCGTTTTGTTTTTGAAAAACAGCTTTAATCATGCGTTGATTGTTTCAATCTGCACTTGTGTGTAAGGCTGTCTGTGACCCATTTTGCGCTTTTCGCCTTTTTTGGGCTTGTAAGTGAAAACAGTAATTTTCTTAGCCTTGCCATTTTTGAGAACCTTTGCGGAAACTGTTGCACCCTCTACATAAGGTGTACCAATTTTCAAACCATCGTCTGCTCCTAAAGCAACGATTTTGTCGAAATTAACAGTCTGGTCAGCTCCTACATTCAGTTTTTCGATAAAAATAATATCGCCTTCCTGTACTCTAACCTGCTTACCGCCTGTTTCAATCACTGCGTACATAACTTTTGGCACCTGCCTTTTTTAAAAACTCGCTGTATTCGGCGACAGAAAACCTGTACTTTTTTATGCCTAACACATGCGGCAAGACTATTTTAACATAAAAAAACAGATTTGTCAAGCCCTGATTTTAAAATTTTAAAAAAAATCAGCCTTTTTTACAAAAATTATAAAAAAGGCTGATATTTACTAAGCAGGTGCGCCGTCTGAATATGGTGGCAAATATGGGAAAATATGCTGATAATTTTCCCGTTCGGATTCGTCTGGAAGTCCTGACGGAATTAATCCAGTCATTTCTGTTTCAGAAGCGCAATATAATTCACCTTGTGCATTTTTTTCCTGTGAGAATGGAAAACGTTCTTTGCCCGTTTTTTCAGAATGTTTTTTCATAAAAAACAGCTCCTTTCTGTATAAGATTATTAATAGCATATCCTGAAAATTAAAAATCATACAAAAAAATCTGTGAAAAAACACGGCTTTTCAGCATGTCAAAAAAGTTCACTGAAAAATTTCTGGGTTATTTTAAAACATTGGCTGAAAATGCATATGACTGTAACTACTAGCTGAAAAAATTCAGAAATTTCTGAATTTTTTTATGATTTTACTTGACAATATTGCAATCTTGAGATATAATGTGATTAAAGCTAGGTTTATTTGCTAATCCGGATCATTGTAGTCCCTATCTTTCAAATATTCCTAGCTTATATTTTTGCAGAAATTTGAATCTCCCAAATAATATGTAAAATTTTAGATATGATTCAAAAGAAAAAGCTATTATTTTGATTAGAAAAAATTTTTTTATTTTTTTGCTTGACAATAGTAT
>CAMWHN010000063.1 GCA_947174085.1 uncultured Ruminococcus sp. | reverse complement strand
CATGAAAAAATAAGCTTAAAATTTTTGTGGTTCATTTTAATCACCTCATTTTTTATTGTAACATAAAATCTGTGAAAAAGCAATAATTTTTTTAAAAAATTTTAATTATTTTTATAAGCTATATGAATTTTTTTGAAAATTAAACTACTTGACAGCTATTTTAAAAAAGTGTATAATAAAATTATAATATTTTCAAAAACAGAGAGGAGTTTTAAATTATGTCAATGAATTTTATCCGTAAATTACCGATTCCACAGGAAATTAAAAAACAATATCCATTATCAATTGCTTTTGAAACAGTAAAGCAACAGCGTGATGCTGAAACAGCGAAAATTTTCACAGGGGAATCTGATAAACTTTTATTAATTATAGGTCCTTGTTCGGCAGACCGTGAAGATGCTGTCATGGAATATATTTACAGACTTGCCAAAGTACAGGAACAAGTAAAAGATAAAATTTTAATCATTCCTAGAATTTATACTAATAAGCCTAGAACGAATGGCACAGGCTATAAAGGCATGGTACATCAGCCTGACCCGACAAAAGCAGAAGACATGTTAGAAGGATTAATTTCTATTCGCAAATTACATAAAAGAGCAATTGAAGAAACAGGTTTTACTTGTGCAGACGAAATGCTATATCCAGAAAATTATAGATATTTATCAGATTTATTATCTTATGTCGCAGTTGGCGCACGAAGTGTAGAAAATCAGCAACATAGACTAACAGTCAGTGGCATGGATATTCCTGTCGGCATGAAAAATCCAACAAGTGGGGATTTATCTGTTATGTTTAATTCTATTTATGCATCACAGTCAAGTCATACGTTTTTGTATAGAGGTTGGGAAGTTCACACAACGGGGAATCCTTTGGCACATGCAATTTTAAGAGGCTATGTGAATAAACACGGCGAATCTTTGCCGAATTATCATTATGAAGATTTATTATTAACGTATCATCATTATCTTGAAAAAAATTTAATCAATCCTGCTGTAATAGTCGACACAAATCATGCAAATTCTAATAAATGCTATTTAGAACAGCCTAGAATCGTTAATGAAGTGTTACACAGTTGCCGTCATAATGAAGAAATTAAAAAAATGATTAAAGGCTTTATGATTGAAAGCTATTTAGAAGATGGCGCACAAAAAATAGGTGAGGGAATTTATGGCAAATCTATCACAGACCCTTGCTTAGGCTGGGACAAGACACATGATTTAATTTTGCGAATCGCAGACCAATTATAATAAAAAATCCCCTGTTTCAGCAGGGGATAATTTATATAAAATAAATTTAATTTGGGGTGATAACAATGGAATTTTTCATTATTTTAGCAGTAATATTTGTTTTATTGTTAATATTAGGTGTGAATATGCAAATATTACTTGCATTAATCTTCTGGCTATCAATAGGAATTTTAATGTTACAAGGAATTCATTATATTTTAAATATCATTCTATGGTTATTTGGCAAGCCCTGTGAGGGAAATTTTGTTCGTGTAGAAGAAATAAGTGCAAAAAATTTTGCTGTTGTTTATCAAGTAGAGAATGCAGAATATAAGAATTATTTTCTTATGGAAACCAAAGGCGGTCATATATTTGATAATCAAAAAATTTATAAACTGCATATTTTAAAAATTGGTAAATTAGCACTTGCAATTGATAAATACTGTATCATAGAATCTATTGTCATGACAGTATTATTTAGTTTGCTATTTAGCTTTTCGATTACCCACATGATAGTATATACACAAAATCTATTTTTAATATATGAATAAAATTTAGCAATGCTTATAAGCTGTAGAAGATTCAGAAATAGGCTGATTTTCAAGCATTTTAACAGCTTGTATCATGATAGCACATTCTAAACGCTTTTTTTCCAATTCACAGGACAATTCATGTGATTCTAAAATATCGCCTTGATATTGATAATTATTGGCATTACAACCGCCACTGCAATAGAATTTTGCCCAACAGTCACGGCATTTGGATTTGTTATAAATATGCGACTGTGCAAATTTTTCTTTCATGTCCAAATCAAATGTATTATCTTCAAGATTACCCATTTTGTATTCTTCTATGCCAACAAATTGATGACAAGGATAAATATCACCATCTGGTGTAATGGCTACATACTCATTGCCACAGCCACAGCCTTTTAATCTCTTGATAGCACAAGGACCAGCATTTAAATCAATCATAAAATGAAAGAAATTAAAATGCTGATTTTTTCTGTCTTGTTCTAATAAACGCTGTGCTAATTTTTCATATTCAGCGAAAATAGCTGGCAAATCTTCTTCTGTGATGGCATAATCATATTTGCTATCAGCAACAACAGGTTCTACAGAAATCTGGTCAAAATCGGCTTGATATAAGCTAAATACATCATCAGAAAAATCAAGATTATATTTTGTAAACGTTCCACGGACATAATAATCAAGATTTTTATCACGCTGTGCCACAAGTTTCTTAAATTTTGGCAAAATAACATCATAACTGCCTTTACCGTTAGGAGTCGGACGCATTTTGTCATTGACGCATTTTCTGCCGTCTATAGATAATACAACATTCGACATTTCTTGATTAATAAAATTAATATTCTCGTCATTTAATAACATGCCATTTGTCGTAATCGTAAATCGAAAATGCTTGTTATATTTTTTTTCTTGTTCTCTGGCATATAAAACAACTTGTTTTACAACATCAAAATTCATTAATGGCTCACCGCCAAAGAAATCTAATTCTAATTGCTCACGATTTTCAGATTTTTCCAATAAAAAATCAATTGCTTTTTTGCCAATTTCCACAGGCATTAATTTTCTGCCTGTGCCGAAATCTCCAGTAGATGCAAAACAATATTGACATCTTAAATTACAGTCATGAGCAATATGTAGGCACATAGCTTTGACTGGGGCAGAAGTTGCAAATTTTGCAAATTTTTCATACTCATCATTAGAAAATAATATTTTCTGTTCATAAAGCGATTTTAATTCTTGATAACAGTCTTGTAATTCCTGAATACTATAATTTTCTTGTAATTTCTCTAAAATTTCTTCAGGGCAATTATTTTCAAACGGCGGTTTCACATAATCTAATAAATCATAAGTTAATTTATCTACTACATGCACACCGCCACTATTCACATCAAGAATAATATACAAACCGCCTAATTGATATTTATGAATCATAATTTTTCGCCTTTCTAAAATATATAATTTTTTAATAATTTTTAATTAATCATTACAGAAAATATGCCCTGCATGAATACAGGGCATTTTTTGTTGAAAAAAAGTATAATATTACTTTTCTTCTTTCTCACATTTCTGATTTGCAACTGTACAGGAAGTCTTGCAAGCAGACTGGCAAGATGCCTGACACTTACCACAACCGCCTTTTTTTGCACTTTCGACAAGATTCGCCTTATTAATAGTCATGATATGCTTCATAGAAATTCCAACCTCCGTTCTTGGCAAGCATGGCTTGTTTTTTTTATTATAGCATATTTTTATTTAAAATGCAATAGAAAATTTAAAATTTTTTAACCCCACATGACAGACATAAAATGTTCGCCGAGAACAGCATTTCTATCAGAATATTGAATTGTCTGTATAGAATTTGTATCATCATAGGCAAATAGCATACCACCGGATTCCGCAAAGGTATATTTTCTGTCAAAATTTTCTGAACGGATTCTGACATAATTTTCAACATAGTCTAATACAAAGCAAGTGGTATGCATAGCATCTAAACCAGTTATATCAAGTTCGCCGTCTGATTCGTATAAATTATGAATATTAGAAATCCAATTTTTCGACAAATTCTGCACAAAAAGAAATTGTTCGGGTATGCCGTCACCATTAATATCTGCTGAAACAGGTTTTTCTAATTGTTTATAATATTTTGCTAAATATTCATAAAAAGCATTCGTAATTTTCTGTATATCTCCGGCTAGATAAATATTAAAAATATCTTCTGTCGGGCTAATTTTCGGTGTATTTTCTGCATGTGTAAGAAATTCCCCTGTACTAACATTTGTGTTATTCCAGTAACAATGATTGCCATATAAAATAGAAATCGTTTCCCAGTGATTACCTTGCCATTCAAAATATTCTCTGGAAATAATCGGTGCATTATTTTCTGTTTCTTGTATTTGTTCCAGTTCTTCTGTTTCTGGATTTTGAAATTCAGGCATTTCAGTTTTTAATTCTGAACGAGTATTTTCGTTTAAAAGCACTTTGTTTTGTTCAGAATCTATCACAAAGAAATCGTTAGATACACCAGTAGCGTCATAATAATAAATACCTGCTGTTGCCGGACTTTCTAAAACAATATTTTGACTCGTTGTTTCACTAGTTGGCATGGCAATCATAAATTCAGAATAATTATCACTATCTGCATCTGCCATAATGTAACAATCCGGAATAGTATTTACACATAAGCCATCTAAAAGTGCTACAAAAATTGCTTTTTCAAAATCACTGTCTGTATAACAAATAAAATTAGAATTAGCATCTGTATCAGATTCAGTTACTTCTTCCGGAACAGTCTGTATTGTTTCAGATAACGCCTGTGTTTCCGTAGTAGGTGCAGGCTTTGGAGCTGCATGCTCTGTTTGTGTCGCAATTGTAGCAATTTGAATTTCCGGCTCAGATTCTGTGTCAGGATTATCAATTTCTTGAAATTCACACCCTGTTAGCGTAATAGAAATCAACATTGCCATTGTCAGTATTATAATTGATTTTTTCATAACATTTCCTCCCCCGAAAGGGCAATTTATTTTTTTAATAAGGCGGTTTTTTCAGCTTTGTATTTACGCCAATAATACCGCCAATGATACCTGTTATTAGCATAAACAGACATCTTGTTAATAAGCGTTCTGTGATGTTTTCTTGTAATGCAAAACACCCCAGAAATAAAATCACACATAAAATCACACTGCAAATAAAACCTGTCCGGATTCCGTGTGTTCTGCCATGGAATCCGGCTCTGCGTCCAGAACAAAATGCACTAATACTCCATAATATATGCATAAGATACGTCATAGCAATTGCCGGAATTGTACCAATTAAAAGCAATCCTGCACAGAGTAAACTTCCTCCAGAAAGCCAAACAAGTCCTTCCAGTGTAGGAAATAAATATTTACCTATTTTTGATTGCCAAATACTCGCATGTCGCAACTGTATCACCATCTTTTTCATGATATTATAATACAGTTTATGCAGTGTGTTTTAAAAATTATTCGTCTTTGGATTTTCCAAGGCTAATGGCATTGGCTTTATTTTTATTAGACTTTGCTTTTTCTGCATTTGCTGTTTCAATTGCAGTAATATTTTCTCTAATCGCATCTTGTTTCATTAAAAGCTTAAAATGGTCACTGCCTGTTTCAATTACAACAGTCTGGGTATTTTCATTGACTTTTAAAACAATGCCGACAATACCGCCAATCGTAACGACTTCATCGCCAACGCACAAATTTTTTTGCATTTCTCTCGTCGCTTTTTCTTGTTTTTGCTGAGGTCGAATCATAATAAAATACAAGAATATTAATAATAATATTGGTAATGCAAATGTAGAAATCATTGCGCCCCAACCGGAAACTTCTTCAGAACCAGTTGTACCTGATGCATCTTCTGCAAATGCTGTGACCATACTCATAGTATATACAAGACATGCACTAATCAGCACAGCCATTTTTTTGATTATATTTTTATATTTCATAAAATTATCTCCTGAAATTACAAATTTTTCTGCATAATATATGCATGAATTGATTTTGCAGCGGATTTTCCTGCACCCATTGCCAAAATGACTGTTGCTGCACCTGTGACAGCGTCACCGCCGGCATAAACACCTTTTTTTGTTGTCATCATAGTTTCATCTACAATCAGACAGCCTCTTTGATTGGTTTCAAGTCCTTCGGTCGTTGTTCTAATCAACGGATTAGGAGATGTACCAATTGCCATAATAACTGTATCTACAGGCAATTCATATTCTGAATTTTCTACAGGCACTGGACTTCTTCTGCCACTTGCATCAGGTTCGCCGAGTTCCATTTTTTGACAGACTACTGCACAAACACGATTATTTTCATCACCTAGAATTTTCACAGGATTCTGAAGTGTTAAAAATTCTACACCCTCTTGTTTGGCATGGTGAATTTCTTCTTGACGAGCCGGCATTTCATATTCAGAACGTCTATAAATAATATATACATGTTCTGCACCCATGCGCAAAGCACTTCTTGCACCGTCCATTGCAACATTACCGCCACCGACTACCGCAACGGCTTTTGATTTTAAAACTGGTGTATCATAGCCATCTTGATAGCCTTTCATGAGATTAATTCTTGTTAAATATTCATTTGCAGAACAAACACCAACCAGAGATTCTCCCTCAATGCCCATAAATCTTGGCAAGCCTGCACCTGAGCCAATAAAAACAGCTTCATAGCCTTGTTGCATTAATTCATCAATAGAAAATACTTTGCCCACGACCATATTTGTCATGATATTCACACCAAGAGATTTTAAATTTTCAATTTCTTGCTGGACAATTTTCTTGGGCAAGCGAAATTCTGGAATCCCATACATGAGAACACCACCGGCAACATGAAATGCTTCAAAAACAGTAACTTCATAGCCAAGTTTTGCTAAATCTCCGGCACAAGTCAATCCGGAAGGACCTCCACCGACAACGGCAATTTTATGATGATTAGAAACCGGTTTTTTAATAATATCTTCATGCTGATTTACATGCATATCTGCTGTGAATCGCTCCAGTCTGCCAATTGCAACAGGTTCGGCGTTTTTCCCTCGAACGCATTTACTTTCGCATTGACGTTCCTGCGGACATACTCGCCCACAAACTGCCGGCAAAGCATTCGTACTATGAATGATTTCATAAGCACTTGCAAAATCTTGTTCTGTAATTTTCTGAATAAATTCAGGGATTCTAACGCCTACCGGACAACCTGATACACAAGGCTTATTTTTACAATTCAAGCAACGATTCGCTTCTTCTATTGCCATTTCTATTGTATAGCCTAGTGTAACTTCTTCAAAATTTTTCGCTCGTACCTTGGGTTCTTGTTCCGGAATCGGTACTTTTGTTTTTGACATATTCGGCATAAAAATTCCTCCGTATTGTTTAAAGCTTATCCGCAAGTGTCATCATACGGCATTCAGCTTCACGTTCTTTGAAAATTCCATTACGCTTGATTAATTCATCAAAATCCACTTGATGTCCGTCAAAGTCTGGTCCTTCTACACAGGCATAGCGAATTTTTCCGCCAACTGTGACACGACAGCCACCGCACATGCCTGTTCCGTCAACCATAATCGGATCAAGTGATACAATTGTTGGTATTTGATATTTTTTTGTCAATTCACAGACAGATTTCATCATGAGAATAGGACCAATCGCAACAACTGTGTCATATTTTATATGATTCTGAGTAATTCTTGTTTCTAAAGCATTTGTTACAAAGCCTTTCATGCCATAACTTCCGTCGTCTGTGCATAAGATTAATTCTGAACAATGTTTCTTAATTTCTTCTTCGAGAATTACAATATTTTTTGAACGGAATCCGGCAATTACATCTACATGTAAACCGGCTTTAGAAAAAGCTTTTGCTTGTGGGTAGGCAATGGCACAGCCAACACCTCCACCAATAACACAAATATTTTTTGCATGTTCTGGTAATTCTGTTGGCATTCCTAAAGGCCCTACTAAATCTAAAATAGCATCTCCCTCTTGTAAAGCATTTAATTTCATTGTAGAACGCCCTACAATCTGGAAAATTAATGTAATAGAACCTTTTTCCTGATTACAATCTGCAACAGTTAAGGGAACACGTTCGCCCTGTTCGTCTACACGAAAAATTACAAATTGTCCGGCTTGCACTTTTCTGGCAATATACGGCGCATAAATTTCCATCAGTGTAACTGAGGGATTTAATTCTTTTTTCTTTAAAATCTGAAACAAATTCTTGTCTCCTCCTCCAGTAACCAAAGCTTATTTTATTTACATACCAGTATATTATAACACAAAAAAGCATTGCCGTCAATCTATTTTTTTGATTTTTTCCAGATAGATTTTATTTTTTTGCAGGAAAGTAAAAAATATTTACTTTTTTTGTAGAAATCTATTGACAAATTAAAAAAAATATATTATAATAGGCTTATCAGCAGAATTTAAAATAATTTATGCTGAAATCTGTAAATTTAGTTTACTTATCTGTGCAAAAGAATATAAAAATAACAAGAAAGGAGCAAAATTATGAATATTTGTATTATTTTCTGGAGTGTTATTTTAATTGCGACTGTCATTGCAGAAACTGTGACATTTCAATTAGTGAGTATCTGGTTTGCAGTGGGTGCATTAGTTGCATTAATTACGGCTAGTATAGGATTTTCTTTACTAAGTCAAACAATTATATTTACAGCTGTTTCTATCATATTGCTTTGTGCAACAAGACCAATTGTCAGAAAATTACAAGTTAAAAATGTCCTGCCAACAAATATAGATTCAGAAGTTGGAAAAATAGCAGTTGTAATTCAAGATATTAGCAATGCAGAAAATACAGGGCGTGTGAAAATTGGCGGTGTGAATTGGCGGGCAAGAGCAGAAGATAATCAAATTTTTAAAACAGGCGAAACCGTGCTTGTTAAAAAAATTTCTGGTACAACAGCTTATGTTACAAAAGCAGAATATGCTTAATAAATGGAGGTATTTTTTATGGAAGTTTATATTATTATTGGTGTGATTATTTTTTTATTAGTTATGTTTATCAAGTGTATTAAAATTGTCCCACAAGCATATGTATTTGTAGTAGAACGTTTTGGTACTTTTCGGACAGAATGGTCAACAGGCTTTCATATGCTCTTTCCGTTTTCTGATAGAGTAGCAAAAAAAGTTTCTCTCAAAGAACGTGTTGTGGATTTTAAGCCACAGCAAGTAATTACAAAAGATAATGTTACCATGCAAATTGATACGGTTGTATTTTTTCAAGTAACAGATGCAAAGCGTTATACATACGGTATTGAAAATCCTATGATGGCAATTGAAAATTTCACAGCCACGACTTTAAGAAATATTATTGGAGAAATGGAGCTGGACGCTACATTAACTTCCCGTGATACGATTAATAATAAAATTACGGCTATTTTAGACGAAGAAACAGACAGATGGGGCATTAAAGTAATTCGTGTAGAATTGAAAAATATTCTTCCTCCTCGTGAGATTCAGGAATCTATGGAAAAGCAAATGAAAGCGGAACGTGAACGCCGTGAAAAAATCTTGCAAGCAGAGGGTGAGAAAAAATCACAGGTTCTTGTTGCTGAAGCTGAAAAAGAATCTAAAATTTTACGGGCAGAGGCTGACAAACGTTCTGAAATTTTAAAAGCCGAAGCGGAAAAAGAAGCTATGATTTTAAGAGCTGATGCTGTGAGGGAACAAAAAATTTTGGAAGCTGACGGTGAAGCACAGGCAATTGCATTAGTACAACAGGCTTTAGCAGATAGCTTACAAAAATTAAATGAAGCAAATCCAAATCATGCCGTTCTACAATTAAAAGCTTTAGAAGCCTTTGCAAAAGTCGCTGACGGAAAAGCAACTAAAATTATTATTCCGAGTGAGATTCAAGGCTTAGCTGGTCTTGCAACAGGGCTGAAAACACTCACAGAAAATGAAAAATAATTAAAATTTAG
>CAMWHN010000062.1 GCA_947174085.1 uncultured Ruminococcus sp. | reverse complement strand
ATATGCTATAATATTTATAACAAAAAATAACAAACTGTCTAATAGTCATGAAAGGAGGCTATAATTTATGCACTATGAAAAATCTTGTGGTGCAATTGTTTACCGCAGATTTCATGGAAATATTGAAATTTTATTAATCCGGCATCTTAATAGCGGACACTGGTCTTTTCCTAAGGGACATGTAGAATCAGGGGAAACGGAACTTGAAACAGCCAAACGTGAAATTAAAGAAGAAACTGCCATTGATGTATATATGGACCCTACATTTCGGGAAACTGTTTCTTATTCTCCTAAACGAGATACCCAAAAAATTGTTGTTTATTTTATTGCACGGGCAAAAAATTATAATTTTACGCCACAAAAAGAAGAAGTTTCAGAAGTCCGTTGGGTAGATATTGGATATGCTTCGCATTTGCTTACTTATGAGAATGATAAAAATATTGTAGTAAAAGCAAAAAATATTATTAAAAATATACGGCAGTGAAATCACACTGCCGTTTCTGATTATAAAATATAACCTTGTTGTCTAAGATTATCTATTAAATCGCCTAAAATCTGCGTATTTGTCTGTGATACAGAGTGTAATAATAAAATTTCTCCGCCATGCGCACTAGCTGTTAATTTTTCTAAAGCTTGTTCCGGATTAGGTTGCTTATCTGTGAGCCAGTCCACATGCGCACCACTCCAAAAAATAGTTTTATAATTTAATTCTTGTACAATTTTTAAAGCCTTTTCAGAATATTCTCCACAAGGGCAACGGAAATATTGCATATTATAATTATAATTTTCAAGTACATAATTATGCAAACTCATAATTTCTTCTTTTGCAGAATTTTCGTCTAGTAATGGCAAACTTGCATGTGTCATGCCATGATTACCGAGCATATGCCCTTCTGCAATCATACGATTGACAAGCTGTGTTTCTTTTTTAGCATAATCCCCTGTCAAGAAAAAAATAGCAGTCACATTTTTTTCTTTCAAAACATCTAAAATCTGTGACGTAAAGCCATTTTCATAGCCTTGGTCGAACGTAATAATAATTCTATTTCTATCTGGTGTAGTAGCATAGGCATTATATTTTTTGTACTGTGCATCAAAATCCAATGCACCCAATGGCATATTTTCTGCATTAACTTGTGTGCCTTGTCCGTATCCAATTGCTACATCTGCATAGACTGGAATATTGCTAACAAGTATCAAGCCAAGCGCAAACCCTGTAACACCAGCAATTAATTTTTTGAATTTCAAAAAAACATACCTCCCGTATTTTATTATAATACGCAATTTTATTACGCATTATTATTATATCCGGAAATGTATGCGCTAAACAAATATTCTAAAAAAAATACAACGCCCTATACAAACAGGGCATTGTAATTAGCTATTCAGATAAGATTTTACAAGAACCTGTAACAGCTCGTCACGGTCAATGTGCCGTATTAAATTACGAGCATTGTTATGTGTGGTTATGTAAGTTGGGTCTTCTGAAAGAATATAGCCTACAATCTGGTTAATTGGGTTATATCCTTTCTGCACCAGTGCATCATAAATAATCGTCAGAGTTTGCTTGAGTTCTAATTCTTTTTCCTGATTCAAAGAAAATGGCATTGTTTTATCGAACATAATTGCGACCTCCCTATAGAAAATTTTTCTGCTGATTCTATTATAACTGATTTTAAAACTTATCACAATAGTTTCAAGCAAATTTACTTTTGGTTTCTACCTTTTGCAAAATTTCAAGCATTTATTCTTGTGCAGAATTACTAAAATCATACTGCTGTCTGTCCGGTCAGCTCCGGAACAGAACAGCAATATTTTTTTAAAATTTTTAATTCAAATCAGAATCTGTTCTTTTCACAAAAGAATTACAGTCTACACATTCTGGCACAGTTGGATTTGCTTCATGTGTGCCGACATGAATGCAGTCAAGACAGCAATAATCTTCTGTCAGCATATTATTTTTGCACTGTGAAACTGTGCATTTGATATTAGAATTTTTCTTCATGGCATTCATGGCAAATACTCACTTTCTAATAAAATTTAAATTTTATCCCAGAACAGCTCCGGAATAATTCTAGTATGTGAATTATCTGCAATATTATACATGAAAATTCTAAAATAATTTTAATCTAATACCTGATAGCCAGCTTTACAAATTGCCTGTTTTACTTCTTCCAGATTTAAATTACTATTTGCTTGAATTACAACTTTATTTTCTTGATGATTTGGGACAGCTTGTACTATTTCGGGGAGTGCTTCCAAGCATTTTTTAACATTTGCTTCACAATGCGGACACATCATGCCTGTTACTTGTAATACAAATTCTTGCATAAAAATTCACCTTCTTTCTGTATCATATAATTCTTATTATAGCATATAATTTTAAACTTGTCAAATCAAAACAGCACTTCAGACTTTTTTATTATCAAACAATTTCATTACGACAGGAATCAACATGCCCCCCAAGGCATTTCCAATTATAATTAATATAATATATGTAATACCTGATAATATATTTTCAATTTTATCTATGGCAGAGAAGAAATAAAAGCAATCCGCAATCGAATGATGAAAACCACAGAGAATAAATACCATAATTGGCAAAACTGTTCCAAATACAAATGACATATCTCTTTGTTCTTGTTTACAGCGATTTCCATTATCTACTGCAACAAACATGAGAATCCCACAAAAAAAGCCTAATAATAATTTACTAATCCAACTATCATCT
The DNA here is from genome assembly GCA_947174085.1 of uncultured Ruminococcus sp. Lineage (GTDB taxonomy): Bacteria > Bacillota > Clostridia > Oscillospirales > Ruminococcaceae > UBA3855. Next base: position 6,993 of record CAMWHN010000062.1, on the reverse strand, counting down.
ATTTTAGTTTGCATAACTGTTTTTGCATTTTCATGAACTAATATACCGGTTCTAGTAAGCCGGATTAAAATTGCAGTAATAGCCGTTCCGAAAATATTCCCAAGCAATGTAATTCCCACTTCACGCAAATAAATTGGCTTATGTTCTGGAATATAGCCGACTTTTCCAGTATATAATGCAAAACCATATCTTAGAATCATAAATAAACCTAAGCTAAATAAAAATCCGCCTAAATATTTATTTTCTAAAATTAAATATACTGTCCCTCCAATGCCGATTAAAATACCTGATAACATTGCTTTTGCAAAAATACTTTTCCATGATTCCAATTGCATAAAAATACCCTCTTTTTAAATAATAATTAAAAATTTACTTAATTATAACATATTTCTAAATTTTTGTCAAATTTATTTTGTTTCACAAGCTAATAAATTACAAAATATTATAATTTCTGGAAATATTTTAAAATTTTATCACACAGTATTTGTAAAAATGCAAAAAAGGCTTGCAATTCTACAAAAAATATGTTAGAATAAAAATAAGTGAATTACTAAAAAACGAAAAAGGAGATTTATTATGCTAAAAAAATTATTTAAATTAGCACTTGCAACTAGTATGATATTTAACAGTTTATCCTGTGCTTCCCTTTCTGTATCAGCAGTAAAACCAGATGTTGCAGTTTCTATTGACCAAGTATCTGTTACGATGCACCAACTGGAAAGTTCTAATTATGAAGTTCCTGTATTTATCCGTTTGAAACAAACTGAAAATCTAAATTCCATTGAATTTGGTTTAGAAACTGATGAAAACTGCTGTTTTGAATTTATCACTGAAAATACACAGGCACAAGCTTATGGTGAAATGCTGAATCTTGAAATGTCCTGTGTTTCCAGTCCAGACAGAATGAATTATGCATGGGTAACATGGGCGCAAAATGAGCCGTATTTCTATGATGAAACTTCTAATATTCTGCTAGCCATTGTCAAAATTCCGGAAACTGCACAACCAGATGATATATATTATATTAATTATTTAACACAATCTCCCCTTAATCAAGAAAAAAATCATGTTTGGTATAATTATGGCACTAAAACACATTATACAACAGATGGCACTGTTAATTTCACAAACGGCTATATTCAGGTCTTAGAAGACGAAGAAGCATTGCAAGGCGATGCAACACTTGACGGGAAAATTGACATTGCCGATGTGGTTTATACTACCAGAGTTGTTCTGGGAAAAGATAGTTTTACATCTTTGCAAATAAAAACTTGTGATATTAATCAGAACGGCATTGTAGATGCTATGGATTCTTTAAGTATTATGGAATGTGTTGTTGGTTTGCTTGAATTAAATTAAATAGCTAAGCTGTATCAAAATTATTTGATACAGCTTAATTTTTAATTATTCTTCGTCTACACTACTACTCATATCATTTTTTTGCGTATAACTTACTGTATCAGCATCTACAAAGAAATATTGCCAATAATCACCATTTTTCCCTTGATTTCCAGTTTCTACATAATATCTTGTGTCATTTAGCATAACTTCTGTCCAATAATGCTGTGTCGTATTCTTAGGCGGATTTGTCCAGCCTTTGACCATATAGACATCAAAGCCGTAATAAGCTAATACAGCCGCCATTGCGCCGTTATACTGGACACACTGTCCTAATTTATGCTGAAAAACAGCGTCTGGATAAGAGATATTACAAATTTCATTCCATTTGTCACCAACATAAGCATAATCTACATTGCAATGAATCCACCACCATGTTTCATATAAGCATTCAGAAATTGTCATTTCTGGTGTAAAATTTTCAGACGCAAATTTTTCAATAATTTTATAATCATTATCAGATAATTTAATTGTAAATTCTACTGGTTCGCCTTTTTCAGGATATTGCCGGTCATAAACTGTAATTTCACGTTTTCCGGGTGTTAATTCTGCATTATCTAACAATTCCCGAATTGTTGTGTCAATAAAATATTCTTTTTTCGTTAATACACCATTTTCGTCAAAATAATATCTCGCATCTCTTAGTGTAATCACTCCTGTTTGCATAGAATAATCTTCCGGAGAAAAATAATATTTTTTCCCGTCAATCACCTGCAAACCAGTCTGTAAAACGGCATTGTTATTAAAATAATATTGCTTATTATCTAAATTCAGCCAACCTGTCGCAAGTGTATAATCTTGATTTGCATAATATACTTGATTATTTTCTGTATCTGTAATAAATCCTGTTTGCAAATAGCCGTTTTCATCAGCATAATAAAACGCAAATCCTAATGGATTTACTTGCTTTCCCGTACCAGAATTTGCAGAATATATCAAAATTTCAGATGCATCAGCGGCATTAATTACACCGTCTTGATTTACATCAGCCAATAACAATACCTGTTCTTTGTCAAGTTCGTTTTCTTGTGCAATAAAATTTTCTGTTGTGAATATGCCTGCGCCTGCCTGTGCAGAGGCTTCTAAAACTTTAGTAGCATCTTCAGAATTAACTATGTTATTTGTTGCTACATCACCAAGTGTATAATTTGGCTCTAAACTAAATTTTCCTGTGAATCTAGTATCACCATTCATACAATAAATTCCATTTTCGTCTTGTAGCATATAATCTGACGGACGCATAAATTTTTGTTCTTCTGCATGTACGGTACTTACATGGGAGAATATTCCCATAACTGCAATTAGTATTGCTATTAAACAGTATTTTTTATAACTCATGCAAATTCTCCTTTTTTCGAAAAAAAACCGATTCTTTGCAATTTATTATACTATATTTTAAAAAATCCGTCAATATATTACTCTAATTTATAGCATATTATCTAAAAAATAATTATTTTTTTTGAAAAAAATTTATATTTTAAAAAACTTTTCAGGCAAGCTGATTTCAGTCTAATTGTAAAAAAGATAGATTTTTTTGAAAAACTATTGACAACTCTTGTGATTTGTGTTAAAATGATAGTAACAAAAATCAAATTTCATGCTCTGAACCCGAGTATGAAAATTATAGTTAGGAGCTGAATGATTATGCCAAATTTTATGGAAGCATTTACAAATGCTGCTGGAAAGGCAAAAAATGCGACAGAAGTTAGCAATCTCAAACGTAAGATTCTCTACGAACAGGAGCGTATTGTTGAAGTATTTGCTGATATTGGCAGAAAATACTACAAAAATCCAGAAGAAGACCCTGCTGTTCTGAAAGTGCTTTGTGAAGATGTTGACACAAGAAGACGCAGAATTAAACAAATGCGTTTTGAACTGAATAGCATTCGTGGTTATAAAGTTTGCCCGAAATGTGATTCTGAAGTCAATGAAAAATTCCAATTCTGTGGCGTTTGCGGTGCAAGACTGCCGGAAGATGACGAAGATGAAGATTTAAATTCTTTAGATTCCGGCGATTACTACACAGAAAGTGATGATTTTTTCAGTGCAGATTCTGTCAAGTATTAATTTCAAAAAGCCCTCTGTTCAGGACAGAGGGCTTATTTTCAAGAAAGGAAATTTTGCAACATGAAACAAAACGGCAGTTATAAAACAAAACAGAAAGAAAAAATTTTGCAATATTTAACTTCTCACCCAAGCAAGCATATCACGGCACAGGAAATTTCTATGCATATGAATGCAGAGGGTACGCCGATTGGGACAGCTACAATTTATCGCTATTTAGACCAGCTTGTCACAGATGGAACAATCAGAAAATATACCATTGACAGCCGTACAGGTGCATGTTTTGAATATCTTCCGCATACAGATAAAAAAGCATGTGAACGACATTTTCATTTGAAATGTATGCAATGTGAAAGATTATATCATGTGACTTGTGAACATTTGTGCGAATTAGAATTACATATTTTAGAACATCATGGATTTCAAATAGACCAATCTAAAACTGTATTATATGGCATTTGTGAAACATGCAGAAATCATAAAAATTAATTAAACTTAAGTAATCCCAGTATTTACTGGGACGATTGTGGGATATAAATTCTAACAGGAGCATTGCTTTGTGAAAGCATCATAATTTTTTCTTTGTTAGATTCCCGTGGAATATAAATTCTGGTTGGCGGTTCGGCATTTAACATAAAAAAATCCTCCTGATTATAAATATGGCGTAATTCGGTCTAAATACTCACGCTCGTGAGACAAAATTTGTTTTCCTTGCTGGCGAATTGTATCGGGAATTTCTGGATTATGATTAATCACCTGATGCAATTGAATCATACCCATATTAGTTCCCTCTGCCATGAGTTTTGCACATTCATGAACGTCCATATTATGATAATGGTGCATTCTAATCGTCATGCGAGTATAAAATTTTGCCATTTTTCCTGAATTTTTCGGCAGTTGATAAAAACTAGCCATTTGTGCTGTAAGGGCATGTTTTTGGTGTTCATAATAATCACGTTGCTGAAATAATTCTTTTCTGAAATTCTCGTCTTGTACAGAATTTAATAAACAAGTAATGCTGTCCGCACCTACAGACGCATTTTTATAATAGCCATTTAAAACTGTTTCGACTGGATTTTCAAATTTTGGTTCTTTTTGCATAAATAAATACTCCTTTCTGATTTTATTTTTTTACAAGACTAGTATGCCACGAAATTTTAAAATTATGTTTTTTATCATTTCTATTAAAATTTAAAAATAATTTATGATTTATGCCTTGTTTTTTTAAAAATATAGGCATGTATTTCTGTTAAATTGACAAAATTCAAGAAATCTCTTGACAAAATAAGATTTCTGGTGTATGATAATACTGTAAACGAAACAATGGCGTTTCGGATAGAACAGGTAAATTTGCAGATAATGCTAAGATTGCCCTGTGTGTCCGAAACGTCATTGTGTTTTTTGGATTTCAAGGAGGTTTTTTATTATGTCTGAACAGATAAATTCTAACGTAGCGGAATATTTCGGCTGTAATGTTTTCAATGATGTTGTTATGCAGGAAAGATTACCAAAATATGCATACAAGGCTGTCGTAAAAACAAAGCAATTTGGCATAGCACTTGACCCAGATATTGCGGACGTTGTTGCTAATGCTATGAAAGATTGGGCTGTAGAAAAAGGTGCAACACATTTTACACATTGGTTTCAGCCTATGACAGGTGTCACCGCAGAAAAACATGATGCTTTTATCAGTCCTGCACCACATGGCAGAGTGATTCTGGAATTTTCCGGCAAAGAATTAATCAAAGGTGAACCAGATGCTTCTTCTTTCCCGTCCGGCGGTTTGCGTGCGACTTTTGAAGCAAGAGGCTATACTACATGGGATCCGACTTCTGACGCATTTATCAAAGATGATTCGTTATATATTCCAACCGCATTTTGTTCTTATACTGGAGAAGTGCTTGACAAGAAAACACCGCTTTTGCGTTCTATGGAAGTTGTCAGCGAACAGGCATTACGAATTTTAAAATTATTCGGCAATGAAAAAGCAACCAGAGTTGTCACAACAGTAGGCCCTGAACAAGAATATTTCTTAGTAGATAAAAAATATTATGACCAGCGTGAAGATTTAATTATTACAGGACGTACGTTATTTGGTGCGAAACCTCCTAAGGGTCAAGAACTGGAAGACCATTATTTTGGAAATATTAAGCAGAGAGTTTCTGATTTCATGAAAGATTTAGATAAAGAACTCTGGAAACTTGGTATTTATGCAAAAACAAAACATAACGAAGTTGCACCGGCACAGCATGAACTTGCACCAGTATTTACGACTTCTAATATTGCTGCTGACCATAATCAGCTAACAATGGAACTCATGAAAAAAATTGCATTAAAACATGGCTTAGTTTGTTTACTACATGAAAAGCCTTTTGCAGGTATTAACGGTTCTGGTAAGCATAATAACTGGTCTATGTCATCTAATGACGGACAAAATTTATTAGACCCAGGGGACACACCACAGAAAAATATGCAATTTTTAACATTCTTGTGTGCGATTATCAAAGGTGTACATGAATATGCACCATTATTAAGACTAAGTGCCGCATCTGCCGGAAATGACCATCGTTTAGGCGCAAATGAAGCACCGCCGGCTATTGTTTCTATGTTTATTGGTTCTGAACTGGAAGAAGTAATAGAAGCACTGGAAAATGGCAAAAAATATGTTTCCAGTACGGCAGAATTTGACATTGGTGTTGACGCATTGCCAAATTTCAAAAGAGATACAACAGACAGAAACAGAACATCTCCGTTTGCATTTACAGGGAATAAATTTGAATTTAGAATGTTAGGTTCAGCAGACTCTATTTCTTGTACAAATACTATCTTGAATACCATCGTTGCAGAAGAACTTTGTCAATTTGCTGATGAATTAGAAAAAGCAGATAATTTCCATAAAGCTTTAAAAAATTTACTTGTGAAAACTATCAAAGAACATAAGCAAATTATTTTCAATGGCAATGGATATTCTGACGAATGGCTTGCAGAAGCAAAAAATAGAAATTTACCGAATTTAGTTTCTACTGTAGACGCAATCCCGTTGTATACAAGACCAGAATATGTATCTGTATTTGAAAAATTCAAAGTCTATACGAAAATTGAAATTGAATCCAGAACAGAAATTTTACTTGAAAACTACGCAAAAGTAATTAATATAGAAGCACTCACAATGCTGGATATGGCGAAAAAGCAGATTATTCCTGCGGCAATTAAAATTACAAAAGAAATTTGTGATACAGCTCTTTCTAAAAAAGAATTAGGCATTGACAATGCATTTGAAATCGGCTATGCTTCTAAATTATCTGCATTGACTTCTAGCATTGCAGAAGCTGTAAAAACACTTGATGAAAAAGTTATTGCATCTCAGGGTATTGAAAACGTAGAAGCAACTGCAAAATTCTGCCGTAGTGATGTATTTGTTGCAATGCAAAGTTTGCGTGCGTTAGTAGACGAATTAGAGACTAATGTTTCTGCAAAAGACTGGCCTATTCCATCTTATACAGATTTGTTATTTACAGTTTAATATAATAC
>CAMWHN010000061.1 GCA_947174085.1 uncultured Ruminococcus sp. | reverse complement strand
CGGAAATTATTGCAAATCATGAAAAATATGCTAGCTTAATGAAAGAATATAAAAATTTAACGCCAATTATAGAAGCGTTTCAGGCATATCAGACCAGCAAACAGGATTTTGAAGAAGCACAAGAATTATTAAATGATTCTGGTCAAGATGCAGAATTAAAAGAAATGGCACAAGAGCAATTAGAAGAAACTAAGATTTTACTAGAAGAACAAGAACAAGAATTAAAAATTTTATTATTGCCTAAAGATGAAAATGATGACAAGAATGTAATTATTGAAATTCGTGGCGGAGCAGGAGGAGAAGAAGCGTCTTTGTTTGCAAATTCGCTTTATCGCATGTATAGCATGTATGCAGAAGCACATCATTGGAAATTAGAAATTTTAAATGCAAATCCAACAGAGTTAGGCGGTTATAAAGAAATTAGTTTTTCTATTGAGGGTGATGGTGCATATTCCAGATTAAAATATGAAAGCGGTGTACACCGTGTACAGCGTGTGCCGGAAACAGAATCACAAGGCAGGATTCATACTTCTACGGTAACAGTTGCTGTATTACCAGAAGCTGATGAATTAGAATTGCAAATTAATCCAACGGATTTAAAAATTGATGTATTTCGCTCCAGTGGTGCAGGTGGACAGCATATTAATAAAACAGAATCTGCTGTTAGAATTACCTACCTGCCAACTGGTCTGGTTGTAGAATGTCAAGATGAACGCAGTCAGCATAAAAATAAAGATAAAGCCATGAAAGTGCTAAGAGCAAGATTATTTGAATCTATGCAACAGGAACAAAGTGATAAAATTGCTTCTGAACGTAAATTACAAGTCGGAACTGGTGACCGTTCGGAACGGATTAGAACTTATAATTATCCGCAAGGGCGTATGACAGACCATAGAATTAATTTAACGCTGTATAGACTAGAAAATATTCTGAACGGCGATTTAGATGAAATTTTTGACGCATTGGCAACCGCAGACCAAGCAGAAAAATTAGCGAGGCAAGATGCATGATAACTAGATTATTAAATAATACGCCTGAAGATTTAGAAATTGCAGGAAAATTATTAAAAAATGGCGAATTAGTTGCGATTCCAACAGAAACAGTTTACGGATTAGGAGCTGACGCTCGTAATGAAAAAGCTGTGCGTGCGATTTTTCAGGCAAAAGGTCGTCCGGCAGATAATCCATTAATTGTGCATATTGCAGATATGAATATGCTAGAACAAATTGCTTCTGAAATTCCAGATATTGCGATTAATTTAGCGAAAAAATTTTGGGCAGGGGCTTTAACTATGATTTTCCCGAAACGTCCAGAAATTCCGTATGTAACTTCTGGAGGATTAGAAACAGTTGGTGTGCGTATGCCGTCACACCCTATAGCAAGAAAAATTATTGAATTAGCAGGTTGCCCAATTGCCGCACCGTCTGCGAATCGTTCTGGCTTGCCTAGTCCTACAACTGCAAAACATGTCATGGACGATATGAACGGACGTATTTCAGCAGTTTTAGACGGTGGTCAATGCCAAGTCGGTGTAGAATCTACTGTGATTTGTTTTGACAATCCCGAAACGATTCATATTTTAAGACCGGGAGTAATTTCACTAGAAGATTTAAAACCATTTGCGGAACATGTGTATATTGACAAAGCCATTTTTCAGCAGATTGCTCCAGATACTAAAGTTGCTTCCCCCGGTATGAAATATAAGCATTATTCGCCAAAAGCTAAAATTTTGCCTGTAAATGCACCAGATTTCACAAGTTTTGCTAATTATGTGAAACATCATGCACAAGAGGGAACTTATTGTTTATTATTTGATTCTGACCCAGAAATTGCAGATATTTCTTGTATGCGTTATGGTGATGATGGAATTACACAGGCATATTATTTATTTTTGCGTTTCCGTGAACTAGATGAAATTGGTGCAAAGCTTGTTTATGTCAGAATGCCAAAACAAACTGGAGCTGATTTATCTGTCTATAATCGTTTAATGCGTGCGTCAGGATTTGAGGTGATTCAAGTATAATGTCAGTTGTTGTGATTGGATTAACCGGACAGACAGGAGCAGGAAAAAGCACTGTTTCAAGAATATTTTCTGAAAATGGATTTGCTTTAATTGATGCAGATAAAATTTCTCGTGAGGTCGTAGAAATCGGCAAACCCTGTCTTAATGAACTAGCAGATTATTTTGGCAATCAAATTTTAAATGCAGATAATTCGCTAAATAGAAAAGCACTTGCCAAAATTGTATTTACAGATAAGCGTAAATTAGAAAGCTTAAATAGCATTTGTCACCCGTTTATTACAGAAAAAATTTTTAGATTAATTAATCAAAATGCATTGCATGGCGAAAATTTAATTTTACTAGATGCGCCGACTTTGTTTGAAAGTAAAGCATCTGATTTTTGTGATATGATTATTTCAGTGATTGCCAATCCGGAATTGCGTTGCCAAAGAATTATGCAACGAGATAATTTAACACAGGAATTAGCTTTAGAACGCATGAACGCACAGCTAGAAGAAAATTTTTTTATACAGCATTCTGATTATATTATACGCAATAATGCGAGTTTAGCACAATTATCGGAACTTGCCCAAGAAGTAGCTGATAAATTAAAAGTATATTGTCAAGAAAAATATTTAAATCAGGTTTCCTGAAATTTTATTGAAAAAGAGGTTATTTATTATGAGTAATGAAACAGAGAATCTAAAAGAATTAAAAGAAAAATTATTTTCCCAGAATAAACATGCTCGTCAGCGTATGAGTGCGGAAGAATTAGCAGAGTGTGATAAATTCTGTGAGGATTATAAAGTTTTCATGAATGTTGCCAAGACAGAACGTGAAGTAAATAGCTTTGTGATTACAGAACTAGAAAAAAATGGTTATGTTTTATTTCAAGTAGGCATGAAATTACAGGCAGGCGATAAAATTTATGTAAATAATCGTAATAAATCTGTTATTATGGCAACGATTGGAACAGAAGATATTCGCAAAGGTGTTAGAATCTGTGCAGCGCATATTGATTCCCCTCGTCTTGACCTGAAACAGCACCCAGTATATGAAGATAATGAAATTGGTTATTTTAAAACGCATTATTACGGCGGTATTAAAAAATATCAATGGACAGCAATTCCGTTGTCATTGCATGGTGTGATTATTAAACGTGATGGTTCTAAAATTGAAATTTGTATCGGGGAAGATAATTCTGAACCTGTATTTTATATTACGGATTTATTGCCACATTTGGCTGATGACCAAATGAGAAGAACACTCGCACAAGGTATCAAAGGTGAAGAATTAAATATTGTGATTGGTTCTATGCCGTTGCAGTCTGATGAAGGCAGTGAATTAGTAAAACTCCAGATTTTAAAAATTCTAAACGAAAAATATGGCATTGTCGAAGATGATTTTATTTCTGCTGAACTAGAAGCTGTTCCGGCATTTCCGGCAAGAGATATTGGCTTTGACAGAAGTATGATTGGTGCGTATGGACATGATGATAGAGTTTGTGCGTATCCGGCTTTTAAAGCTAGTTTAGAAGTTTCAGCTCCGAATTATACAAGTGTTGTAATTTTAACAGACAAAGAAGAAACTGGCAGTGATGGCAATACTGGCTTGAAATCAGCGTATTTAAAATATTTTATTCATGACTTAGCAGAATGCTTTGGCGCAAATGGCAGAGCTGTTATGAGTGCTTCTAAATGCTTGTCAGCAGATGTAAATGCAGGTTTTGACGGGACATTTCCAGAAGTGTTAGAACGCAGAAATTGTGCATATTTAAATCATGGTGTTTGTGTGACAAAATTCACTGGCGCAAGAGGGAAAGCTGGTACTTCAGACGCTTCAGCGGAATTTGTCGGTGAGATTAGAAATTTACTTGATAAAAATAATGTTATCTGGCAGACTGGAGAATTAGGCAAAGTTGACATGGGCGGAGGCGGAACTGTTGCTGCTTATATCGCAAATTTAAATATTGATACAATTGATATTGGTGTGCCTGTGTTGTCCATGCATGCGCCTTATGAATTAGTTGCAAAGACTGATATTTGGTCTGCATATAGAGCATTCAAAGTATTTTTAGAATCCTGAAAGGAGATTGCAAAATATGGGAACAGGTAATTATAAAATCTTGGTTTTGAGTCATAATGATATGCCAGTTTTAGAATATCATTTTGAAAATGTATATATTGAAAAAGAAAATGGCTGTATTCAGGTATTAAATAAGAAAGGTAAGATGTTATTGTTAATTTCTGCAAAATCTAATACAATAGTTGTGGAACTTGAGGAGAATTATAGCATATGAAATTGATTTCATGGAATGTCAACGGTTTTCGTGCGAATATCAGCAAAGGCTTTGAAAATTATTTCAGAGCCTTTGACGCTGATATGTTTTGTATTCAGGAAACAAAAATGCAGCCAGAACAAGTAACAACAGAATTTAAAGGTTGGAATCAGTATTTTAACAGTGCTGTCAAAAAGGGTTATTCTGGCACGGCATTATTTTCTAAACAAGAGCCTTTAAAATTAACATTTAATTTTGAAAATCACATGACAGAGGGCAGAACTATTATAGCTGAATATGAAAAATTTCAGCTTGTGAATATTTATGTTCCAAATGCGCAAAGAGCTTTAACAAGATTAGATTACAGAATGCAATGGGAAGATGATTTTAGAAATTTATTACTAGAGTTAGACAAGAAAAAGCCGTTAATTATCTGTGGTGATATGAATGTTGCACATCAAGAAATTGACTTGAAAAATGCAAAATCTAATATTGGCAATGCCGGATTTACAAACGAAGAACGTGGAAAATTTAGTGAATTATTAAAAGCTGGTTTTACGGATTCGTTTAGATATTTGCACCCAACACAAGAAAATGCTTATACATGGTGGTCGTATATGCATCAAGCTAGAATCAGAAATATTGGCTGGAGAATTGATTATTTTCTAGTTTCTAATTGCATTGCGAAATATATTACAAAAGCAGAAATTTATCCGGAAGTGATGGGTAGTGATCATTGTCCTGTGGGATTAGAAATTAATTTATAAAATTATAATTAATTATAATTTTGAGGTGTTAGACATGCTGTTAAAAGCAATAAAAATTCATAAAATTTATAACGGTGTGCCGTTATTGACAGATATTGATTTACAAATAGAAGATAATGACAGAATCGGCTTAATTGGTGCGAATGGTTGTGGAAAATCGACTTTGTTAAAAATTTTATTAGGCGAGATTTTACCAGACCATGAATTAGAGAGCGATGGGCAAATTATTCGTGCAAATAAAACTTCTGTAGGGTATCTTGCACAGTCTGCGTCATTAGATTCTAATTTGACGGTCTGGGAAGAAATGCAAAGTGTTTTTGCAGAATTATTGCAAGTTCAGAACAGAATGCATGTATTAGAAAATCAACTTGCAGATAATAATCCAGAATTAACAGAAGAATATGATAAATTATCTGCTTGGTTTCTTGCCAATGAGGGTTATGAAATTGATGTGAAAATAAAAACTGTTTTATTTGGTATGGGCTTTTCACAAAATGATTTTTATAGACCTGTTTCTAGTTTTAGTGGCGGTGAAAAAACTAGACTTGCAATTACAAAATTATTACTGGAAGCACCAAATTTATTAATTCTTGACGAGCCGACCAATCATTTGGATTTTGAAACAATTCAATGGTTAGAAGAATATTTGCAAGCTAGTAAAAGTGCTTTGCTAATTGTCTCACATGATAGGTATTTTTTAGATAAGCTATGTACAAGTATCTGTGAAATTGAACGAGGAAAATTAACAAGATATAAAGGCAATTATTCGGCTTATATGATTCAAAAAGAATTAGCTGTAGAACGGCAGGAAAAAGAATATATGTTACAACAGAAAGAAATTGCGAAACTAGAAGATTATGTTACTAGAAATATGGCAAGAGCTTCAACTTCTAAGAGTGCTAAAAGCCGTCAGAAACAGCTTGATAAAATAGAACGCATTGAAAAGCCTATTACAAAACAGAAAAAAGCAGGATTAAAATTTGATTATGAAATAGAACCGCCTTTAGATGTACTGGAAGTTAGAAATGCGGATATTTCTGTAGGTGAGGGAAATTCCAGAAAAATTTTACTTGAAAATCTTGCATTTACGGTTAGACGTGGCGAAAAATTAGGCATTATTGGTGCAAATGGTATTGGCAAATCAACGCTTTTAAAAGAAATTTTAAATATTTTGCCACATGATAAGGGAATTATAAAATTTAATAAAAATGTCAAAATAGGCTATTTTGACCAAGAAAGCATGAATTTAAATTTATTAAATACTGTCATTGATGAATTGCATGATAGATTTCCAGCTATGTTAGACGGCGAAATCAGAAATATTTTAGGGCAAGTGCGAATCACAGGCGAAGATGTTTTTAAGCCTATTTCTGCATTGAGTGGCGGTGAACGTGCAAGAGTTTGTTTTGCATTATTAATGCTGGAACATGCAAATGTTATGCTTTTAGACGAGCCGACAAATCATTTGGATTTGCCTATGAAAGAAGTTTTGGAAGAAGCGTTAGAAAATTATACCGGAACTTTGTTATTTGTTTCGCATGACAGATATTTTTTAAAAAAGCTTGCGACACAGCTATTAGAATTAACACCAGAGGGAGCTGTTTTGCATTCTTACGGATTTGAAAATTATTTAGAAGAAAAGGCAAAAGCGAAAATTTCTGCTCAAATTGCGCAACAGGAACAAAAATTGGCTGAAGAAAAAAAGAAAAAACAAGCGAATGCTAATAATTCTTACCGGACAAAAGCCCAGAGAAGTGCAGATGCTATGCGCAGAAATCGTATGCGTGAATTAGAACAAGAAATTGAAAATTTAGAAATAAAAATTGCAGAAACAGAAGAAAAATTAGTATTACCTGAAATTTGTACAGATTATCAGAAAATGCAGAAAGTCTGTGCTGAGTTAGAAAAATTAAAAAATCAGTCAGAAGCTTGTTTTATGGAACTGTGCGAACTGGAAGAATTATCTTGAATGTCGGAATTTGTTAGATTATTATAATTCTAGTCTAAAAATATATATGAAATTTAGATATTTTATATATTGCTTTTTTAGCTGGAATCATGTATGATTAAACTATTAGTAATCGCAATTGGAGGGGATATTATGAAAAATACTATGTTAGGTGCTATTATTGGTGATATTGTCGGTTCACGCTTTGAGTTTGATAATATTAAAACTAAAAATTTTGATTTATTTGCGCCTGATTGTGAAATTACTGATGATTCTATTATGACAATAGGTGTTATACATGCGCTTATTCAATGGCATAAAATTTCAGAAAATAATGCTAATTTATTTGATTTGCCGAGATTTGTAATTCATTCATTTCAGGAATTTTATCAAAAATATCCTTATGGTGGTTATGGTTTAGGATTTTCTAAATGGCTTAGAAGTAACAATCCACAGCCCTATAATAGTTACGGAAACGGTGCTTGCATGAGAGTTAGTCCTTGTGCTTATATATCTGATAATTTGGATACTTGCCTGAAAATTGCTGAAATTGTAACATCTGTTTCGCATAATCACCCGATTGCGATAGAATGGGCAAAACGTCTTGTGTTTATTATTTTTAATTTAAAAAATAAAATATGGTCAAAACATGATTTAAAAATGTATTGGGAATCTATTAGAACACCAGAAGAAAATTTTACGCTTGATGAAATAAGAAATTTTTATAAATTTAATGAAACTTGTCAAGGAACTATGCCACAAGCCATACAATGTGTGATAGAAGCAGTAGATTTTGAGGACGCTATTAGGAATGCTATTTCTATTGGTGGTGATAGTGATACGCTAGGTGCAATTGTAGGTTCTATGGCAGAGCCTTTATTTGAAATACCTGAACAGATTGTATTAAAAGCAAAAAGTTATATTCCTGATGAATTTTTATCTGTAATAGATCTGTTTCAAGTTTGATGATTTATATTAAGAAAGAGGTTTTTTCATGAAAATAAAAAAATATTTGGCTAGTTTGCTAGCTGTCATGACACTAAGTATGGCTTTTACAGCATGTAACAAGTCTGACGAACCAGAAGTATTGTCTGATAACAGTAATGATATTGTACATGATGCGCCGGAAACATCTCCGGAAGTTGCTGGTATTAGTGATGTAGAAGTACCCCAAGAAGAAGAATTTGAACCTGCTTATACAGCACAGGCAGGGCAAGCTTATCTTGCCATTGTAGGTAGTCAGTGGGAAGTGCAATATTGGGGAAATGATACGCAAAGTGGCTATATGTTAGCTTATGATGCAGGTATTGCAGATATTAAAGGCGATGGGTCTTATACGGTCAGTGTCAATGCCAATACAAAAGGTTTTCGCAATGCAATGACTGGTGACTCCAATGGAACATATACACCAGAGGGAATTAATTTCTTAGCAGTTATGATTCCAGATGGTGAAACTCTTTATCCTGATGCAATTATTACTGTAGATAGTATTCTAGTCGATGGCAATGAAATTGAATTAACTAATAAAAATTATACGTCTTCAGAAGATGGAAAAGAAACAAGAGCTAATATCTATAATACATGGGTAAATAATCCCCCGAAAGATGCTCGTACACCAGATGGTGCATTATATGACGAAGACGGTGACGCATTGAAAATTTGTAATGAATATTCTGCACAGATTATAAATGAAGAAGATTTTGGAACTTGGTCAAAAGTAGAAGTGCATTTTACAATTACAGGTGCGAATCATACTAGTACACCTGTCAGCACAGAAAATAATGATAATGAAAATGATGAAGCTGATGAAGAATAAGCATAAAATATAATTTTTTGCAGAAAATAAAATTACAACAAGAAGTCAAGATATAAATTTGACTTTTTGTTGTAAAAATAATATAAATTTGATAGAAAAGAGGGATTTTATTATGATTGTAAATCTAAATCAAGATAATTTTCAAAATTTTATTCAAAATAATACGCCTGTATTAGTGGATTTCTGGGCAACATGGTGTCCGCCTTGTATGAAACAAGGGGAAGTATTGCATGCATTAAATGAAAATAATCCAACGTTGCAAATTGGAAAAGTCAATGCAGATGATTGCCGTGATTTAGTTATGAAATTCGGAATTTCGAATATTCCGACTATGATATTATTTCAAAACGGTAAAATTTTAGAAACTGTTGTCGGCTTACGCAACGCTTCCCAAGTGTTAGAATTATTTAAAAAACATGGAGTTTGTGAAACATGATTAAATTAAATCCAGACAAAGAAATTGTGAATCAAATTCGAGAAGGTTTGAAACAAACTGGCGGTTATTGTCCTTGCCGATTAGAGCGTATTCCAGAAAATAAATGCATGTGTCAAGAATTTCGGGAACAAATTGCAGACCCTAATTTTGAAGGCTATTGTCATTGTTTGTTATATTATAAACAAAAAAATTAAACAGAATATCCAGATTTTAATCTGGATTTTTTGTTATTTTAAATTTTAAATAAGGAGTTTAGTGCATGGGATTATTAAAAAAATTAAATACACCTGTTGTTTTAAAATCAGATAACAGTGCGGAACAAGAGATTCAAAAATTAGAAAAAATTCAGAAATCTGAACAATTTCAGAAAATGGCTTCTCCCGAACTAAGAAAACAATTGGAACAGCAAATTTTAGCTTTTAAATATGGCATAGCTGGCGAAGAAAAAGTACTCTACGAATTGGAAAATAGCCATATGCCAATGTATATTTTGCATGATTTATATTTAAAACATGAGAAATTAACAGCACAGATTGATTATTTAGTAATTACAAAAAAATTAGTACTTGTCATAGAATGTAAAAATTTATATGGCGATATTTATATTAATAAAAACGGTGATTTTATTAGAAAATCAAATTATAATGGTGAAACAACGGAAGAAGGTATGTATAATCCTCTAACCCAAAATCGCCGACATATAGAATTAATTCGTGAAA
>CAMWHN010000060.1 GCA_947174085.1 uncultured Ruminococcus sp. | reverse complement strand
ATTCTGTACAGTGCGTTTTAATATCTTGAATCAATAACCAACAAACGTTTTTATTTTCGTCTGGTTTATCTGCAATTGCTTGATTTTTCGGCGCAATTAATCCATAAGTGATATTATAATGCAAATGTTCCTGAACAAAATTTCCATGTTTTTGATGTGCCGGCACAGGCAAAATATCAATAGATAAAATTTTTCTAGTTATAGGATAAATCTGTGTAATAGAAGTTTCTTCTTTGGCTTCTCGAATGGCAACGCCTAATAAATCATCATCACCGTCAGCATGACCGCCAGTCCAGCCAATAGATTTATAAATTAAATGATATGCCATTAATGTTTCCTGCAAATCAGGTGATAAAATAAAACCTGAACAAGTAACATGTCCAGCTTCACAATCTCTGTCAAGAATTTTCTTGCCATATTGTTCAATAAGTGATAATAATTTTTTCTGTGCAAAGACTTCATGTTCCGTATAGGGCTGAAAGCTCTGAATCTCTGTCAATAATTTCATAATAACTCCTTAGTAAAACCAACGATAATCACTTGTTATCTCCACAAGGATTTCTTCCATCGTATGTTCTTCTGTTGGTCTGATACCGGATTTTGTATCAAACACAGCATTTAAATTGCTATTAAAATCTTGTTCTGAAACTTTCTGGTCATTCCAGTAATATTCATAAACAGGATTTCCATTCTCATCAAGAATCCTATTGCCATTCTCCATGTAGGCATCTTGATAAACACCAGAGGCAATCTCTGAAAAAACGCCATTTTTAAGCTCATAAACACTGACCGGATAATGTCCCATGTGACCACAGTTATTATATAATAAACCATTTTCGGGAATATATACAGTTCCAACTCTACTGAGTTGTTGTTCTACCAGATGATTGTCATAGTAAGTATAAATCATTTCACCACCAGCCCCAGAATTTGTATTAACAAATAATTCCGGAATCTCATCATTGTCAACATAAATTAATGAATAAATAAAATCAGAATATTTTTCTTCTGCAAAATTTTCTAAAATCAAATCACGATAGGCAATTTGCCATGGTAAAAATCTTGATTCTGTATTAGAATTTTCATTTTTAGATTCTGTTTCTGTTTCAAGTGTTTCAGGAATCACTTCAAAATCTATTTCTGGAGCTGTTGCCGGAGCTGTTGTCAAGATAATTTTTTCCAAATCTGTTTCAATCACTGGTTCTGTAGATTCTGTAGAGTCTATTATTTCTATTTTATGACAACCGCATAATAATAAGCATAATAATAAACTAAAACATAAATAGCGCATAAAAATTTCTCCTTTCTTATATTTTAATAATAGCAATAATGCAACAAGGTCGAGCTGATAAATAACAGTTCGACCTTTTCAGGCAATCTAGTAACATGTAATTTTTTTATTCTCAAATTTGACCTAATTTTGCAAGTCGTTCCGCAGTTAAATAATGCTCGCATTCATGGCGATTTGGTCTGCCCATAAGCTTTCTCATAGACGTTCTTACATCGCCGTTTTCAAATAACAAGTGATATAATTCTTCATTAATTGGCATAGGCACACCTAATTTTTTAGCAAGTCCATGAGTTGCCTCACAGCAATAATATCCCTCCACAGTACCAACTTTTTGAATTGCTTCCGCAGGAACAACACCTTGTCCGATTAAAATACCTGCTCTACGATTTCGGCTATGCATACTAGTACAAGTTACGATTAAATCACCAATACCGCTAAGTCCTGTAAACGTATCAAATTCTGCACCCATTTCTAATCCTAAAGCAGTAATTTCATGAATCCCCCTTGTCATAAGTGCCGCTTTTGTATTATCGCCGAAGCCTAAACCATCACTGATACCTGCACCAAGTGCAATAATATTTTTCATAGCACCGCCGATTTCACAGCCAATGACATCTGCATTGACATATAACCGCAATGTTCCTGAAGTAAATATATCTTGAATATATTCTGCATATTTGACATCATGGCTAGCAACTGTAACTGTTGTGGGAATCCCTCTTGCAAGTTCTTCCGCATGTGACGGACCTGTTAAAACTACTATCGGATTACCAGAACATTCTTCTTGTAATACTTCACTCATGCGCTTGTAACTTCCTGCTTCTAAGCCTTTAGACGCATTCACAATGACAGTTTTTTCTGTGAGATAATTCGATGCCTCTCGTGCAACATCTCTTAAAAACAACGTTGGCACACCAATTAATACTACATCTTTTCCAGAGACACAAGCAATATCATTTGTTAATAAAATATCTGACGGAATTTTGACACCAGCTAATTTTCCGGCAAGTTCCCCAGTGGTACGAATTTCTTGAATTTCTTCTGGAAATTTTGACCAGACTGTGACATCATGTCCTATATTCCGGCACATCACAGCCAATGCAAGTCCAAATCCTCCCGAACCTAAAATTGTAATATCTGCCATAAAAACACGCTCCTTTTTGCGTTTATTTATTAGTTAGTGACAGATTCAAGCAAAATATTACAAGATTTAAGAAGTTTTTTTCTCACCGAATTTACGTTCTGTATGATTTCTCAGACGTGTAATATTAGACCTGTGCATGAAAATAATCATAATTGCCATAATGCATTGCAATCCAAAATGCAAGAATAATTGCCCTGTGGTATATTCTGCATGCCAGATAGATTGTGTGACGAGTGTAAGAAATGGACAACATGCCGTAGCGATAATAGACGCAAGGCTAACATATTTAGAAATCGCTAGAATGATTGCAAAAATGCCAATTAAAATTAAAAATACTTTCCAGTCAAGAATTAAAAATATAGAAACACCAACTAATACACCTTTTCCGCCTTTAAAATGATGGTACAACGGGAATACATGTCCAATAATGGCAAATATACCGGCAAGACAGCCAAGCATATAGAAATCTGGTGCTTGTTCCGGTAATAATAAATTTGCAAACATTCTGCTTAATAACACAGCAATAATGCCCTTGCCTAAATCGCCAATCAGAGTTAGCAAAGCACAAGTTTTCCCAAAACAACGCAATGTATTTGTTAAACCTGCGTTGCCACTGCCAAAGTTGCGAATATCTTCCTGTTTTAATAATTTCACTGTTAGAATTGCTGAGTTAATACTTCCGAATAAATAGCCTACAGCCATTGCAATCACACACGCAAGAATTATCATAAACTAGCCCCCTAATGATTTAATCATCATTGCGATTACGTTCACGAATGATAAATTTAACAGGTGTGCCATCTAATCCAAACGTTGTGCGAATTTGATTTTCAATATACCGCTGATACGAAAAATGAAATAAATCTGCTCTGTTCACAAATAATACAAACGTTGGCGGTTTAGAAGAAGCCTGTGTCATATAATAAATTTTTAACCTTCTGCCTTTATCAGACGGTGGTTGCACTCTTGCCACAGCATAGGCAAGCACATCATTTAGAGTACCTGTGCTAATTCGCATGGTATTTTGTTCATAGACATGCTGAATTAAATCAAATAATTTTTCAACTCTCTGTCCGGTTTTAGCAGAAATAAAAATAAATGGCACATAAGACATAAAACTAAAATCATTTTCTAATTTTGTTTGATATTCTTTCATAGTTTTATCCGTTTTTTCTACAGCGTCCCATTTATTCACAGCGACAATGCAAGCTTTGCCCTGTTCGTGTGCATAGCCGGCAACTTTAGAATCTTGTTCTGTAAATCCTACAGTTACGTCAATCATGATAACACAGACATCAGCTCTATCAACAGCCATATATGCTCTTAATACGCTGAAATGTTCTACACGTTCTGTAATTTTAGATTTCTTGCGAATCCCTGCTGTGTCAATAAATATAAATCTATTTTCATTGCGTTCTATAATCGTATCTGTTGCATCTCTAGTTGTTCCGGCAATATCTGAAACAATAACACGTTCTTCACCAGCGATTTTATTAATCAAAGACGATTTTCCGGCATTTGGCTTGCCAATCACAGCAACTTTAATATCCGTATCTTCATAATCATGAAAATCAGATTCAGGAAAATGGCTGATAATTTCATCTAACATGTCACCTGTACCATGACCATGTACAGACGAAATAGGAAACGGTTCGCCAATGCCTAAATTATAGAACTCATAAATTTCCATAGGGACTTGCCCTAGCGTATCGCATTTATTCACAGCAAGAACAATTGGCTTACCACTTTTTTGTAGCATATCTGCAACAGCATAATCATTCGCTGTTACACCAGTTCTAATATCTGTGACAAATACAATGACATCTGCATGAGAAATTGCAATTTCTGCTTGTTGGCGCATAAGTGTTAGCATTTTGTCATCTTCTTTGGGTTCAATGCCTCCAGTATCTACAACCATGAATTTATGTTCCCGCCATTCACATTTAGAATAAATTCTATCTCTTGTGACTCCGGGGGTATCTTCTACAATAGAAATTCTCTGACCAACAAGTTTATTAAATAATGTTGATTTTCCTACGTTAGGTCTGCCGACAACGGCAACAACAGGCAAAGCCATGTTATCTCCTCCTTTTAATTTAATCTAATCTAATTTATAAATTAATCTAAATTTTCTACTATCGCATCTAGCAAATCATAGCCATCATTATTTACAGTCTGGATATTAATATTTAAAGCCTTTTCTACATCTGCAATTGTAAAATCATCTAAAAATACATCACTATCTTTGCGAATCATACTAGATGATAATAATAATTTATCACCTAAATTTTTATTTTTTAATTGTGTCATTAAATCCTGTGCTGTAATTAATCCAGTAACAGTAATTGTCTCACCGAAAAAATGATTTTCTATACAAAATACTTGACAAGTCAAACCAGAGAATTTTTTTTCTGCTTCTTGCGCAAGCATGCCTATAAATTCACAAGCACTTTTTCCAGTTGCAATAGAAATTGTTCTATTTATATTTCTAGTTTCTTCATCTGCTAAAGCTGAATAAAATTCATCTGCCAGAGAACGCAACATGCCAACACCATTTTCATATTGGGGATAATCTTCATAATAATCAGCATTAGGCAAATCCTGTTCTGCAATTAAAAAAAATTCATCAGATGGAAATACAGCTCGTGTATTAAATTTTTCTAAAAACTGCAATTGATATTTTTCTATTATAGCAATTGCTTGCCTAGCCGTTTCTTTTGTAAAACTAGTCAATGGATATAAATTTTCTCTAAATTTAGACAATCCAACAGGTACAACTGCAACACTTGTCAAATTTGGAAGCATTTTTCCTAAATCTGTTAGAGTACGTTCTAATTCTGCGCCGTCATTCAAATTAGGACAAAGTACAATTTGACAATTTAACTGAATACCAGCTCTTGCCATTTGCCAAAGATAATCTAATTTTTGTCCTGCAAATCTATTATGCATCATTTTGCAACGCAAATCCGGATTTGTCGTATGCACAGAGACATTAATATTTAATTTCATTTGAATAATTCTATTGATATCTTCCTGTGTCATATTCGTTAGCGTAACATAATTGCCCTGTAAAAAAGATAATCTAGCGTCATCATCTTTGAAATATAACGTTTCACGCATATTAGGTGGCATTTGGTCAATAAAGCAAAATACACATTTATTTCTACAGCTTTGTTTCTTATCCATGAGAAAACTTGCAAATTCAAGCCCTAAATCATCATATTCATCTTTTAAAATTTTCACTTCACGCTGAATGCCATGATTTTCAATCACAAGTGAAATTTTAGTTTCTGACGCATAATACATGTAATCTAACACATCATGTATGTTATGCTGATTAATTGCAATTAAATTTTCACCTGTTTGAATACCGGCTTTATCTGCCGGAGAATTTTTTATGACACTTGTAATTTCAGCCAAAAATTCACCGCCTTTCTAAAAAACAAAAACGGAAAGAGTACCCGCCTCTCTCCGCTTGTTCCTGTTATCATAGAACATCAATCTTTAAAACTTCTACACCCTTATAGTAACCGCAGTTTTTACAAACTTTGTGTGGAGCTTTTAATTCTCCACAATGGTCACATCTGCTCATTGCTGGAGCATCTAATTTCCATACTGCACTACGTCTCTTATTTTTTCTAGCTTTAGAAGTTTTTCTCTTTGGTACTGCCATTTTAGCTACCTCCTTACATTAATCAAAAATTATCTTGTTCATGCAGTCACACTCTGTCGTATTTTTATCACAGCCACATACTGGACACAAGCCTTTACAATCTTCACTGCAAAGTAATTTTGTAGGCAATTCTAATATTAAATCCGATAGAGCAATTTCTGCAATATCAATGCTTTCCGCTTTTGCGATGACATAATTTTCTTCATTTTCTTCGCCGTGGAGAAATCTCACAACAAGATGTTCTTCTTCATAAGAAAATGCCTGCACGGTCTGCTTCAAACAGCGGTCACAGGTGACAAGCAAAGAAAAAGCAATTTGCATTGTCAGTGTCACAACGCCGGCACGATTGGCAATTTTACCTGTTACTTGCACAGGTGTCGCAAATTCAAAATCACGAATCACTGCAAGCTGTTCTTCTGGCATTGTAAACGCAAATGTTTCCGATTGGGAACATTTAGAATAGTTTTAATATGCATTATCATAAAGCAAATCCCCATTTCTTTTAAGAGCATCAAGCATCACAGATTATATTATAGCGAAAAATTTCTGATTTGTCAAGTGTTTTTTAGAAAATCAGCAGATTTTTACCAAAAGCCGGCTATAAAGGCAACCGGCTTTGGAAAATTTTTCAGAAATTATAAATATCTTGTCACAGATTCTGGTAACATGTCATTGTCAGCAGAAACTGTAAACGTTACAACAGTGTCTTTTCCTGTTAAAGCGTCCAATTTTGCAAACATTGCGCCCAAAGCGTCAAAATCTGCGCCACCGATTTTCAGAATGCCATCAATGAAAATTTCCTTGATGTCATAATTACCTGCTAACATACCGGCAATAAAACCATAGAAATTCTCATAGCCTGCAATGTCAAACTGTTCAACGCCAACCCAACGTACTTTGTAGCTGATAGAACGTCTTAAAGTTTCGCCTTTTTCAATGCATACCAGACAGCCATTTGTTTCAGCAACTGCTGTGTTGATTTTTTCAATCAAGTTCTTGGTCTTGCCAGTGCCTTTTCTTCCAGTGATAATCTGAATCATGGTTAAAAACTCTCCTTTGTTTAATAAAATAATAATTTATAAATTCATGATACACACGCAACATGAATTATGATTGAATTAATAGCCAAGCTTTGCTTCTAACTCTGCTTTTGCGCCCTCATAACCAGGCTTGCCCAGTAATGCGAACATATTAGATTTATAACTTTCAACCCCCGGTTGATTAAACGGATTCACACCCAATACATAACCGGAAATAGCGCAAGCTTTCTCAAAGAAATAAATTAAATAGCCCAAACTAAATTCTGATGTATCGTCTAATTCTAAAATAATATTAGGCACACCGCCCTCTGTGTGAGCTAAAATTGTTCCCTCGAATGCTTTTCTGTTGACAACGGACATATTCTGACCGCATAAGAAATTTAAGCCGTCCAGATTTGCTTCATCTTTTTCAAGATAAAAATCTTGTTTTGGCTGTTTAATATCTACAACAGTTTCAAACATAATGCGTGAACCTTCTTGTACATACTGTCCCATAGAATGCAAATCTGTAGAAAATACAACAGATGCAGGGAAAATGCCTTTATTATCTTTGCCCTCACTTTCGCCGAATAATTGCTTATACCATTCGGACATCATTGCAAAGCTTGGGTCATAAGAAACCAACATTTCAACAGACTTGCCTTTTCTATAAAGAATATTACGCAAACCAGCATACTGATAGCAAGCATTTTGTTCAAAATCTGCTGTATAATCCACTTGTGCCTGTCTTGCACCTTCCATGAGTTTGTCAATATCACAACCAGCAACTGCAATTGGCAACAAACCAACGGCTGTTAATACAGAAAAACGTCCGCCCACATCGTCCGGCACAACAAAAGTTTCATAGCCTTCTGTGTCAGATAATTCTTTCAAAGTACCTTTTGCCTTGTCTGTTGTCGCAAAAATATGATTTTTTGCTTCTTCTTTGCCATATTTATTTTCTATCAGCTTTTTAAACACTCTGAATGCAAGTGCTGGTTCTGTTGTTGTACCAGATTTGGAAATGACATTCACGGAAATATCTTTGCCTTCACAGATTGCAAGTATTTCGTTTAAGTAAGTCGGATTAATATTATTGCCAACATAATAAATATCAGGTGTATTTTTTTTCATGTTATTATAAAACGGTGATTTTAAAAATTCAATCGCTGCCCTTGCACCAAGATAAGAACCACCAATTCCAATAACAATCAAAATATCAGAATTATTTTGAATTTTCTTTGCTGCTTCTTTAATACGAGCAAATTCTTCTTTGTCGTAGTTAGTCGGGAGTTCTACCCAACCTAAAAAATCTTTGCCCAAACCTGTTTTATTATGCAGGATACTTGCAGCAGTTTCTACTTGTGCTTTCATGCCTGTCAGCTCGTCCTTGTTGACAAAACTTTCCAGATAGTTTGTGTTTAATGTTAATGCCATAAACAAACGCCTCCAAAAAAAATCATAATTCACTTATTATCATACTATAATTTTGGAAATTTTGCAAGCATATCTTGCTGTTATTTCATAACATTGTGAAAACAAAACAAATTACATATTAAAATTTTAGTGATTATAACAACAATTTTTTAAAAATTACTTTTTGCTTGTCTCATTGCATATAAATAAACTAACAAAACAGGAGGTTTTTTCGCATGAAATATCTTGCAGGTATCATATCGTTATTATTTATATTTAATATATTTAATTTTTCTATTACTGCACATGCAGAACAGGGAACGGCTTTATTACTAATAGAAGCAAACACAGGGTGTATTTTATCAGAAGAACATTCTGAAGAACAACGTCCTATTGGTTCGCTTGCAAAACTCATGACAGCTTATCTTACTGCAAAAGCAATTGAAAATCATGATTTTATGTTAGATACTGTTATGACAGCGGGTGAAAGTGTTTCTAACATGAAAGGTGCTGTTATTTGGCTGAAATCTGGTGATAGCATTACGGTTAGAGAATTATTATTAGCCTTAATTGTCGGAAATGCCAACGATGCTGCCGCTGTGCTTGCAGATAGAATTTCTGGCAATGCAGATAATTTTGTCATGGACATGAATGCTATGGCATTTGATTTAGGCATGAGAGCAACACATTTCACATCACCACAGGGATTTGACGATACGCTTGCTTATTCTACAGCGCATGATATGGGGCTATTAGCCTGTGCAGTATTAAAATGCGAAGTTTTAACAGAATGCTTAACCACATGGCGAACATTTATTTTAAATAATACAGTTGAATTAGTCAATGAAAATAGTTTTACAAGAACTTGGGATAATTGCAAAGGCTTAAAAGCAGGGCATTCGACGGAATCAGGATATTGCTTAATTTCTGCGGTTGAACAAGATGATATGACTTGTGTTGCCGTTGTATTAGGCTGTTCTGACGAAGATGAGCGTTTTAATTTAGCAAAAAAGCTTTTAAATACAGGATTTCAGCGTTATCAAATTACAATTGCCGGTTTTGCAGAAGAATTTTTACAACCATTAAAAATTAAAGGCGGTACAGAATCTGCTGTAATATTAGAACTATCGGCACTTCCGGCACTTACTATTCCGGCAGGAGCGCAATTACAGGCAGTTATGGTTTTACCTGATTATGTGCAAGCTCCTTTACAGAAAAAACAACAAGTTGGAACAGTTTATTTTTATCATGATGAGACTTTGCTATGTGAATGTGCTTTATTAGCTTCTGAAGAAGTGCCAGCTATGACTTTTCAATTAGCTTGCAAAAGAGTTTTACATTTTTTGTTTTCTTAAGGGAAATTTTTAGCAATCGACTTGACATATTCTAAAAATATGCTATAATAAAAATAAGATTCTGCATAGA